>JANOKE010000402.1:0-5229 GCA_031419135.1 Gemmatimonadaceae bacterium | reverse complement strand
GCCACGACCGACGTGCGCGCGGCCTGCGACGCATTTCGCGCTGTCTACGATGACACGCAGGGTGGGGACGGCTTCGTATCCCTTGAAGTCTCACCCGATCTGGCGCGCGACTCGGCCGGCACCGTTACCGAAGCAAAGCGGCTGTGGCAGATCGTCAATCGCCCAAACGTCATGATCAAGGTGCCCGGTACGGTGGAAGGGGCAGACGCGGTGCGTCAGCTCATCGCCGACGGCATCAATATCAACATCACGCTACTGTTCGCGATTGATGCGCACGCGCTGGTGATCGAAGCCTATCTGGCGGGCCTCGAGCAGCGTGCAGTGGCGGGTTTGCCCATCAACCGAATTGGGTCGGTGGCGAGTTTTTTCGTGAGTCGCGTCGATTCAGCCATCGACAGGCAATTGGAGACCATGGCGATTGCCGACGAGGTGCACGCCGACGCGCTGCGTTCAATGCAGGGCAAGGCAGCGATCGCGAACGCGAAGCTGGCCTATCGCCTGTTCACGGAGTCGTTCAGCGGACCGCGCTGGGAGGCCCTCGCGGCGCAAGGCGCACGCGTCCAGCGTCCGCTTTGGGCCAGCACGAGCACCAAAAACCCCGCGTATCGCGATGTGATTTACGTCGAAGCGCTGGTCGGTCCCAACACCGTCAACACTTTGCCGCCTGCCACGCTCGAAGCGTTTCGCGATCACGGCGAGGTGCGGCCGACCGTTGCGTCGGGAATCACCGAAGCCGAAGAAGCGCTAAACGCCTTGGAGAAAATGGGGGTGTCAATGGGTGCCGTCACCGACCGCCTGCTTGTCGAGGGGCTGGCGTCGTTCGAACACTCTTTCGTGACGCTGTTGGCTGGCCTCGCGCGTAAGCGCGCCGCTCTCGCGTCCGCTTCTATCCCGGGAGCGCCCGTTGCTGTCAGCCACTGAGCCCGTCATGACCATTCCCCGCACCGGACCTGAGCGCGCCGCCGCCGCCACCGATACAACGGATTCCGCAGCCGTTTTTCGGCGCGCACATGTTCCTCGCACCAAAATCGTGGGGACACTCGGCCCGGCCAGTAATACCGCCGAAGCCATTCGCGCGCTGATCGACGCAGGCCTCGACGTGGCCCGCATCAATTTTTCACACGGGACCCACGAACAGCACGCGCGCACCATCGCCACGGTACGCGAGGTTTCGGCCTCACTCAGCCGTCCGGTGGCGATCATGGGCGACCTGCAGGGACCGCGAATTCGCATCGGCGATCTTCCAGCCCCAATCGACCTCGAGCCGGGAATGATCCTGGTCCTTGTGCCCGAGCATCTCGCGGGCGATGGCGAAATCCCCGTCACCTACGACGAGCTGTCAAATGACGTGGCCCCGGGAAACCGCATTCTCGTCAACGATGGCCTGATTGAACTGGTGGTCACGGCAGTGAACGAGTTGCGCGTGACGGCAACCGTGGTGCACGGCGGGACGCTCTCCAGTCACAAGGGCATGAACCTGCCCGGCATTGCCGTGTCGGCACCATCCATCACCGACAAGGACAAGGCCGATATCGTTTTTGCGGTGGAGCACGATCTGGATGCCCTGGCCCTCAGTTTCGTCAGGCGCGCCGACGATATCGAATCACTCCGCGCGTTGATTCCGAAGTCGATCCTTATCGTTGCCAAGATCGAGAAGGACGTAGCGCTGCAGAATATCGAGGAGATCCTCAGCGCCTCCGACGCCGTGATGGTCGCGCGCGGCGATCTTGGCGTTGAATTGCCGTTTGAAGAGGTGCCCATCGCGCAAAAGAACATCATTGCGCTGGCCAACCGCATGGGACGTCCGGTCATCACCGCCACGCAAATGCTGGAATCGATGATCGAGAATCCGCGCCCCACACGCGCCGAAGCCAGCGACGTGGCCAACGCCATTCTCGACGGCACGGACTGCGTGATGCTGTCGGCCGAAACCGCGACGGGTGCCTATCCGCGTCTCGCGGTAGAAGCGATGCGGCGCATCATTCACGAAATCGAAACACATCCGCTGCCGCACTTCGCGCTGCGCCCGGAGCGCCGTATTCTGAACGGGGTGAATACGGAAGAGGCGATCGCCGCAGCCACGGTGGCCGCCGTGCGCATGCTCGAGGCACCACTGGTGGTGGTGTTCACCAAGAGCGGATTTTCGGCGCGCATTGTGGCGTCCCACCGTCCAACGGTGCCCATCCTTGCGCTCACCGACGAGCCGCGCGTGTGTCGCCAGTTGTCGTTGGTGTGGGGTGTTGTACCGCGTCTCGTGCCCACGGCGCGCGGGTACGACCACATGGTGGCCATGGCACTGCGTGAGGCCCTCGATCTCGGAATGGTCACCAAAGGCGATCGCGTACTGGTAACCGCCGGCGTTCCCTTTGACGTGCCGGGAACAACGAATCTGCTCAAGGTCGAAACCGTGTGACATCGGACGCGGTGCAGAACGCGGCCGTGCGCCTCCGGTTTCTGGGTACCGGCACCAGCTTCGGTGTCCCGCAGATCGGCTGCCCCTGCGCTGTGTGTCAGTCAACCGACCCGCGCGACAAACGCACACGCTGCGGCGCCATCATCGAAACCGAAGATGGCACGCGCCTCTTGATCGACACTCCGCCGGAACTGCGGCTGCAACTCGTGGCGGCGGGCGTGACCCATATCGACGCCGTGCTGTTCACGCACGAGCATGCCGATCACATCCACGGCATCGATGATCTGCGCGCGTTCACCATGCATCGCGAATCACCACTGGGGCTCTACGGCAACGCCGCCACCCTGGAGATTCTCCGTCAACGATTTCCGTACATCATTGATGACCGGATGCGACCACTCCCTGGCACCACCAAGCCCGAGGGGCGTTTGATCGCCGTGCAGGCCGGCATTCCGTTCGCCGTGCGCAGCGTGACCGTGTTGCCAATCGCGATCCCGCACGGACGCACGCCCGTGCTCGGATTTCGGATCGGCGACATGGCGTACATCACCGATGCGAAATCGCTCCCCACGTCGGCGCGAGACGCGCTGGCGGGTGTGCGTGTGCTGGTTGTCAACGCCCTCTTGCACGCGCAACATCCAACCCATTTGTCGATCGCCGAAGCTGTTCAGGTGGCACAGGACATCGGCGCGGAACGCACGTTTCTTACGCACCTCACCCACGAAAACCTTCACGCGACGCTGGCCGCCGAGTTGCCAATGGGCATCAGCCCCGCGTACGACGGCTTGGTGGTGACACTCGACCCGGACCCCACGAAATGACCCTGTCTATCGACTTTACCAACATGATGGCCGGCGCGCTCCCCGACAAACTCGGGATCACCGAGGCGCAATGGCAAGATGCCCGGGCGTCGTTTGCGGCGGCGCACGCGGCCGTCGAGGCGCAGCGGGCGTCGCTGGGGTTTCTCACACTGCCCACCAACGAGCCATTGCTCGCTGCGAGTCTCAAAGTGGCAGAGCAGGTGCGTGGACGATTCAGCGATGTGTTGCTGCTTGGCATTGGCGGTTCCGCCTTGGGTCCGATCGCGCTCCGCACCGCGTTGCGCCCACTCGCCTGGAACACGCTCGATGCTGCCGAGCGCGAGGGGCACCCTCGCCTGCATGTGCTCGACAACGTCGACCCGGGAACCATTGCCACCGTGCTCGCGCGGCTCGACCTCACGAAGACGCTGGTGCTGGTGGTGTCCAAGTCGGGTGGCACGGTCGAAACCATGGCGCAGTATCTCATTGTGCGCGACGCGCTTTCGGGCGCCCTCGGTGACGCGCGGGCGCGTGAACACCTTGTTTTCGTAACCGATCCCGAGGTCGGCGCACTGCGACGGATCGCGCGCGCCGAAGGCATTACCACACTCGACATCCCGCCCAACGTTGGCGGTCGGTTTTCAGTGTTTTCGCCGGTTGGAATTCTCCCCGCCGCGCTGATTGGCATCGATGTCCGTGCACTGCTGGCGGGTGCCGCCAACGTCACCGCCCGGGCGGCCAGCAATGATCCGTCCACCAATCCGGCGGGCACGTTCGCGCTGCTGCAGTGGCTTGCCGATACGCGACATGGACGTCACATCCAGGTGCTGATGCCGTACGCCGACCCGCTTCGCGATATCGCGTTGTGGTTCGTGCAGCTGTGGGCGGAATCATTGGGGAAAACCCGCGCCGATGGCGCCTTCACCGGGCCCACCCCGCTGCCAGCCGTGGGCGCGACCGATCAGCATTCGCAAGTCCAGCTGTTCATGGAGGGACCGCGCGACAAGACGGTCACCTTTATCACCGTGCGCGGTCGCGAACTGGACGGGCCCATTCCGCCCCGGCACGGCGACATTCCGGAACTGTCGTACCTGCGCGGACACACCTTGGGCGAGTTGCTCGACATCGAACGACGGGCGACGGCCGGGGCACTGGCCGCACGTGGCCGCTTCAATGCCAACATCAGCATCGACGCTGTGGATGCGTGGCACGTGGGCGCGCTCCTGCAACTGTTCGCGCTGGCCACCGCATACGCCGGTGCCCTGTACGGCGTGAACGCGTTTGATCAGCCCGGCGTGGAGCTTGGCAAACAGTTTGCCTACGCCATGCTCGGCAAGCCCGGCAGTGACGCCGCACGGGCAGAGTGGGATGCGCTACCCAAGCCCGATCCACGCTGGTGTGTGTAAGGTGCGCGCCCCCCCGTTTTGTGACGATTCCCCTTGCCGGGGGTGACCCACTGATGGGAAGTTTGAATGATGTCCGAACCACCGCATTCGCTCGCGTCTTGTGTCGCGTCACCGTCCGCCATCCATATCGCCGATGACTCCTGAATCCTCGTCCACGACTTTCCTTCTAGGTGGTGCCGTCACGGTGGAAGCCGGACGCGTGCATTTGCACGACGCCACCGCATTGACCACGGCGCATATGGACACGCTCGTCTGGCAAGCCGTTTTCGCCGACGAAGCGGCGCGCAATACCGCGCGTTGGCTGCTCTGGGAATTGGGTCAGATTGCCGGTGTGCGTCCGGCCTCCATCCACGATCTGTACATCGCGCGCGGCCAAGGCCAGTGCGGCGGATTTACGGTGCCGGCAATGAACGTGCGCGGCATGAGCTACGACACCGCGCGGTCGATCTTTCGTACCGCGAAGGCCATGGATGCGGGCGCGTTCATTCTCGAAATCGCCCGGTCCGAGATTGCCTACACCGAGCAGCGTCCGGCCGAGTACGTGTCGGTGATGTTGGCGGCGGCCATGCGCGAAGGGTTCAGCGGGCCGCTGTTCATTCAGGGGGATCAT
>JANOKE010000401.1:0-7165 GCA_031419135.1 Gemmatimonadaceae bacterium | reverse complement strand
CACGCTGTCGGGGCTGTTCTTTCCTGCCCTGCTTACTGGCGCCGTGTTTGTTGAGCGCGTGTATGGGTGGCCCGGAATGGGAACCGCGCTGTTGACCGCCATCAGCGGGCGCGACTACGCACTCGTGAGCGCCTGCGTCATCGTGGGCAGTGCCATGACGGCCCTGGGCAGCTTGCTCGCCGATGTGGTTCGCGTGTTCGTGGATCCACGGTTGCGCGTCCCGTGATCCCATCGCTCATCCCGTCGGCGCACGCCGTGCGCGCGGTTCGGTGGCGCGTACCGCTCGCTTTGGTGTTGCTGCTGGTGATGGTCGCGGTCTTCGCGCCGCTCATCGCCCCGTACCCGCTCACGTTGCAACCCGATTATGACGCGATCAAGAACTGGCCCCCGTCGGGTGCGCATCCGTTCGGTACCGATGGTTTCGGACGCGATGTCCTGAGTCGCGTGATATACGGCTCCCGCATCTCGCTCACGCTCGCCTGCGCGGCGGTCTTCCTCGCCTTGCTGCTCGGCACCTGTTATGGCGCGGTCGCTGGTCTGGTTGGCGGCGCAGTCGATCGCTGGCTCATGCGACTGCTGGATGTCGCTCTGTCGATTCCGCGTCTGCTGCTGCTGCTCGCGGTGACCGCCTTTTGGGGGGCGCTACCCCTGTCGGCGCTCATCGTCCTGCTCGGCACCACGGGCTGGTTCGACGTGGCCCGACTCGTGCGCGGTGAAGTGCAATCCATCGCACAGCGTGACTTTATTCTGGCCGCACACGCTGGTGGCGTTCCACGCCGGCGAATGCTCGGCAAACACCTGCTGCCGCATCTCCTTCCGCTCCTGGTGGTCAGCGCGACTCTGAATGTTGCCGGAACCATCGCGTTGGAGGCGGGGTTGAGCTACCTCGGACTCGGGGTACAGCCGCCAGCCGACAGTTGGGGCAGGATCATCAACGAAGGCGCGGGCGTGATCGGGGCCCAGTGGTGGCTCACGCTGTTCCCCGGGCTGGCCATCGTGACGGCCGTGCTGGCGTGCCATGCGCTCGGCGACGCCTTGCGCGATCTCTTCGCAATGGATCAGGTTCCCGCGTGACCGTTCCCCTCACTGTTTTCGATTCCGATTCGGCGCGCGCCGCCAACCGGCCGCACCCCGAGCCGCTGCTGGCCGTCCAGTCGCTGCGCGTCACCTTCCCCTCCGACGGCGGCACCGCGCGAGCCGTTGACGGGGTCTCCTTCACGATTGCTGCCGGAGAAACCGTCTGTGTCGTCGGCGAGTCGGGCTGTGGCAAATCTCTCACGGCGCTTTCGTTGCTCCGACTCGTACCACCGCCGGGCAGAATTGAGCCCGGCAGCAGCATTCGCTTCGAAAGCGAGGACGTGCTGGCGCTCAACAACGAGAAACTGCGTGCGATGCGCGGTCGTCGAATGAGCATGATTTTTCAGGAGCCGACGACGGCGCTGAATCCCGTGCTCACGGTGGGCGATCAAATCGCCGAAGTGGTGCGTGTGCACACGAAGGCGTCACGGCACGAGGCATGGGAGCGTGCGGTCGCCATGCTGCGCGATGTCGGTATCGCCGACCCCGCCGCACGGGCCAAACAGTACCCGCATGAACTCTCAGGCGGCATGCGGCAACGGGTGATGATTGCCATGGCGTTGGTGCTCGAACCGCGCCTCGTGATTGCCGACGAACCGACCACCGCGTTGGACGTCACCATTCAGGCGCAGATCCTCGACCTGCTGCGCGCGCAGCGCGATCGGACCGAACTCGCGCTGCTGCTCATCACCCATGACCTCGGGATCGTCGCGGAGATGGCCTCGCGCGTGCTGGTGATGTACGCCGGCCAGATCGTGGAGGAAGCGCCGGTCGAGGCGATTTTTGATCGCGCCGCCCATCCCTACACCGAGGGTTTGCTCGCAGCCGTTCCGCGTCTCGATCAGATCGGTGGAAGACTGCGCACCATCCCCGGCACAGTCCCAGCGCCCACCGCGTGGCCGGTCGGCTGTCGTTTTCGCGATCGCTGTCCGCATGTGTTCGACCGCTGTGCCACCGAGGAACCGGCGCTGGTGCAAGTTGGCACCGCCCATCGTGCGCGCTGTCATCTGGTGCAGGAGCCGTCACGTCGCCGCGCCGAGATCCCCACGTGACCACTCCGCTGGTTCGTGTTCGCGGACTCACCAAGTACTTCCCGGTGCGCAGTGGCCTGCTGCAGCGCGTCACGGGCGCCGTCAAGGCGGTGGACGGGGTGTCGTTCGACATCGCACCCGGCGAGACGCTCGCCCTCGTCGGCGAATCCGGCTGCGGCAAAACCACGACGGGTCGCGCAGTCCTGCGGCTGGTCGAGCCCACCGCGGGCGAGATCTTCTTCGATGGCACGGATGTACGTGCGCTGCGCGGTGAGGCGCTGCGTAAACTGCGTCGACGCATGCAGATCGTGTTTCAAGATCCGTACGGTTCACTCAATCCGCGCATGACGGTGGGGGCCGCGATCAAGGAAGGACTGATCGTGCACGATCTGGCACGCGGGGCAGACGCCGATCGTCGGGTGGCCACGCTGCTCAACGAAGTTGGATTGCGTCCCGAGTTCGCCTCGCGCTATCCGCACGAATTCTCGGGCGGCCAGCGTCAGCGAATTGGCATCGCGCGCGCTCTCGCCGTTGAACCGTCGTTCATTGTGTGCGACGAGCCCGTCTCCGCGCTTGATGTCAGTGTGCAGGCGCAGGTCGTCAACCTGTTGCGCGATCTGCAGCGCGAACGCGGTCTCGCCTATCTGTTCATCGCGCATGATCTCGCGGTGGTGGCCCACGTGGCCGACCGGGTGGCGGTGATGTATCTCGGCCACATCGTCGAACTCGCACCGCGCGCACAACTCTTCGCGACGCCACGCATGCCGTATACCAAGGCGCTGCTGTCGGCCGTCCCGGTACCCGATCCACGGGCCTCGCGCAACCGGGTGCTGCTGCCCGGTGAACCGCCGTCGCCGGCGCATCCGCCCAGTGGCTGTGTCTTTCATCCGCGGTGCCCGCATCCTTCGAAGGACGAGGCCTGCACCCGCGTCGTGCCGCCCCTCGAGGAAGTGGCCCCGGGACATTTCGTCGCGTGCATCAAGGAATCGCCCTCACACCTCTCGCCCCCCACTTCGTGACGTCCGCCCTGAATCCCGCCGCCAACGAGGACCGTGCCTTCTTTGGCCATCCCCGTGGACTCGGCCTGTTGTTCATGACCGAAATGTGGGAGCGCTTCTCCTACTACGGCATGCGCGCGCTGCTGGTGCTGTATCTGGTGAACAAACTGGAGTGGGACACGGCACGTGCGGCGGGCGTGTATGGCACTTATACCATGCTGGTGTATCTCACCCCCATGATCGGCGGGTATATCGCTGATCGTTTCATCGGCACGCACCGGGCCTTGATCATCGGCGGATTCGTCATTGCCAGTGGTCACTTTGTCCTGGCACTGCAGGGGATGACCGCGTTCTACGCCGGTCTCGGACTGGTGGTCATCGGCACGGGTTTCTTCAAAGCCAATGTCTCCACGATGGCGGGACAGCTGTATCGCCCCGGCGACACGCGACGCGATTCCGGCTTCACGTTGTTCTACATGGGCATCAACACTGGTGGCTTTCTCGGACCGCTCGTGTGCGGCTATCTGGCGCAAAGCAATCGATTCGGCTGGCACTATGGCTTTGCCGCTGCGGGCGTGGGCATGGTGCTGGGACTCATCGCGTACATGCTCCTGAAGCAGAAGTATCTGGGTGACATCGGCAATGCACCCACCGGCGTCTCCAACGTCACCACGCAGGCCAGTACGGAAACCAACGCGGACATGTCGTTCCGCCACGCCGCGATCGGGCTGATCAGCGGCGCAGTGCTGGCATGGCTGATTTCCGGCAGTTGGCTCGGCGTTCTGATGGGCAGTGTCATTGGCGCCGCGCTCGCCATCACGGTGCTCGGAACACACGGTGAAGAGCGCCAGCGCGTGATCGCCCTGTTCATCGTGGCGTTTTTCGTCGTGTTCTTCTGGGCCGCGTTCGAGCAGGCGGGGTCTTCGATGAGCCTGTTTGCCGACAAGAGCACCGATCTGCAGGCCGGCAGTTTCACGATCCCGTCCAGTTGGTTCCAGTCGGTAAACTCCCTGTTCATCATTTTCTTTGCGCCGGTGTTCGCCACTATCTGGCTCGCACTCGGGCGCCAGGGGAAGGAACCCAGCACACCGCTCAAGATGTCGATCGGTCTGGCGTTAATTGGCGTGGGATTCCTGTTTCTCGCCGTCGGCGGCGGTCGTGCCGACGCGGGCATCAAGGTCTCACCGCTCTGGCTCGTCGGCGCGTTTTTGTTTCACACGTTCGGCGAGCTCTGTCTTTCTCCCGTTGGTCTGTCGTACGTCACGAAAGTGGCCCCCGTGAAATTCGCCTCACTCCTCATGGGCGTCTGGTTCCTGGCCAACGCCGCGGCCAACAAAGTGGCGGGCTTCCTGGCGGGCTACACGCCGTTGCCAGGACAGGCGTCCACCTCGCCGGAGTCAGGACTCGGTGGATACATCCAGCAACTCAGCGGAACGAACAAAGGGTTCTTCACCATCTTTGTCGTAACCTCGTTCGTCGCCGCGCTCGCGATGCTGCTCTGCGTGCCGCTGCTCAACCGCCTGACGAAATCGGTGAGAACTGAGTAGGTAGTAGGAAGTCGGTAGTAGGAAGTACTGCATACTGAGTACCAAGTACGCATACTGAGTACCAAGTACTCCTTAACGGAGTAGGAAGTATGCTGCTCAGTCGGGAATGGAAGTACGGCGACGCGTTTCACCAGTGGCAGGCATCCGGCCTTCCTCGGAACAGCGTACTACCTACCTGTTGAAGTACTTCATACTCGTTTGAAGTACTCCGTACTCAGTATGCAGTACTTCCTACTTCCTACTTCCGACTTCCTACTCTCTCTTCAAGGCCATGTAAACAAACTCGCCGGCACGGTGCGCTCCCGCGCCGCCGCCACATCGCCCGGTTCGCGCCAAAATGCGCGCGTCCGGTCCTCGTTGGTCAGACGCACCGCAAAATGCTTGCGCGGATCGTTGCCCACCGGCACGGCGAAATCGAGTCGCCAGAGTCGCCGAGAACGCGGAGGCACCGCCGCCAGCAATGAAACACCAATCGACCCGCGAACGGGCGTCGACCTCGAATACGGCACACTATGCTCGCCCCAGAGTCGACCGGCTTCGGCAAAGCCGGCAAGGCCGACATCGGCGACGTTCAGCCGCGAAGGAATCACCAGCCGCTGTTCGGCGCGGATCACAAGGCGCTGCGCACCGGCGGCGGGCGAATCATGGTAGCCCTGCAATCCACCCTGACGGTCGGCAAGCGACAACTGAAACGGCGTTCGCATGTCACGCCCCATGCTCCATTCGGCCGACATCACCGTCAGCTGGCGAATGGCCGGTCGAAAGTACCATGCCAGCCTGCCACTCACGATGTGGTTGTCCCACGAACGCGTGCCCAGATCGTTCCGCGCTTCACCCAGCAACTGTGTGCCGACAAATGATTTCGCATCGCCCACCCCGGCGTACACACCGGCCGCCATGAAACGGTCACGATCGTGTGCCGCGCCTATTGGGATGGATTGACCGTACACCGTACCGATCTGCAAACCAACCCGGAGATCCTGCGTGCCCGACAGCGCGTCGAACCCCTGCGCAGGAACGAAACGCAGCAGACGAACCCCGTACAGCAGGTTTGCGCGCACGACATTTTGTCGGCGGAACGACACGCCCAGCGGAGCGCCGCTGTCCGCACGAAACCCGTCACGTTCGATCACCACAGTGGTGGAATCGACCCGTTCGCGCGACTGCGACAGTGTGAAACCGGCCAGTTGGAGCCGCCGGATCGACCCGATGCGTTTGATACCGCCGATGACCGCACTCTGACGTGTCACGTTCACCGAATTCCCCGGTCCCACGGGACGTCGGAAGTTGGCGAAGTCGCGACGACCGTCTATCGTCGCCAAAAAGGCGAAGCGCTGCAGATCCGTGTAGTACGGTCTCACGACCTCGGCGCGCATTTCCTGACCGCGCGGCCGACGAATCCCGAACACGCGCAGCTCATTGCGACCACCGGCAAACTGGTAATCAGTGAACTGCGCACCCCACACGTCGTGGTAGGCGCGCCCGTCTCGCCATTCCACTGCGGCCAGACGCGCCGTGCCCGCCAGGTTGGATTCTCCAATCCGGATCGCACGCGCAATGGGCGCCCGGCTGTTGACCGCAGACGCGAAGATGAGACTGAATTCGTCGCGCGTCTCGACTTCCAGGCGCACCCCGCCCGCTTCATCGTCGAACACCAGGATGCGGGCGTCCACAAGAAACGGTTGCGCGCGAAGAATGCGCTCCGACTCGGCGCGACGAATCTGGTTGCACACGTCGCCCGGTCGCATCAGCAGGTACCGGCGCACCACCGCGTCGTTCGTATTCGAATGCACCGCACGCGCCATGCGTCGCAGGAATTCCAGGCGCGGCGGCAGGCGGTCGGTGTACGGCGGTTGCGTAATCACCACAATGTTGCTGATGCGCTGACCGGCGCAACCGGTAATCGGCAGGCGACCGCGACTGGACAGCGGCAACTGCCGGGAACTGTCAGGACGGTTGGACTGTGCCGACAACGTGCATGCGGGCACGGCGACGGCCGCGACCGCCAACATCCGCCACCCCATCACTTGCCCATGCGTTTTTTGAGGTCCGCCAACCGCGAATCGGCGTTGGCTTCCTTTTCCGCCCGTGACCGTCGCGGTGGACCCGACGCGCGATCCGGATCAGCAAGCGGTTCATCGCTGAGCAGCGCATCCACCTCCCGTGACGCCGCACCGTCGGGCGACGTGCTGCTGGCGGCCACACCCGACATCGCCAGGCGCAACTGGGATGCCATGTCGTCGTACTCGCGCTCGACCATCGACAGCTCTTGCTGCTGCACCTGCAGCTTGGCCTCGAGTACCGCCACCCGCTCCGCATGCTGCGCCGCGAACTTCTCCGCGATTGCCACCGTCTCGGTGTCATGGATCTGCGCCGCGAGACCCTGTCGACGACGCACCGTGTCCAGCTCCGCGCGCTCGGCCGCCACCCGCAACTCGGTCGCGTGCGCAGCCCCCCGCAGTTCGGCAATCGCCATCTTGGCATGGACCAACGCCTCGCGCATCGACACCGT
>JANOKE010000400.1:0-19523 GCA_031419135.1 Gemmatimonadaceae bacterium | reverse complement strand
CGGACCCAATCTCCTGCAGGCATGGTACGAACAGGGACGGGCACGCTGGTTCGCCGGTAAACGGGAGGAGGCGAACGCGGCGTGGCGTAATGGCGCCGAAGCGAACAGGTTCAACCCATGGGGCAAACGCTGCGCGGAAATTCTGGCCCACGTGGAGCAGGGTGGCGAGCCCGCGCGTCGCGACTGAGAAACACCGTGTGGCGCGCAGCGCGCGGTGCAGCAGTCGCCGTGGCATTCGTCGGCACCGCCGGGCATGCACAAGTCCCACAACGCGTGAGCGACTCGACATCGTCGGCGACAGAACTGCGCGCCGGGCGTTTCCATGTGGTCTTCGATCGGCGCGACGCTCGCCTGGCGCGCGCGCTGCTGGCATCGTCGGTGTCGCGCGACTCCTTCCCGGGTTTGCCACGGCCTCGGGATTCCGTGTTGATTACGATCGCTGCCGACGCCGACCAGTTCAAGCAAGCGGTTGGCCCCGATGCGCCCGAATGGGGAGCGGCCATCGCGATTCCCGAACAACGGCGCATTATCATGCAGGGTGGCCGAGCGGGCAGTGATGCCGGCGACCCCGCCGTCGTTCTCCGACACGAATTGGCCCATCTGGCGTTGCACGAAAGCATGGGGCGGCTCCCGCCGCGCTGGTTTGACGAGGGCTATGCCAGTGTGGCGGCCGGCGAATGGAGTCGTGAAACCGCCTTCGAAACGTCGATCGGCATGGTGTGGCGTACGCTGCCTGGCCGCGAGGCGTTGGAGGCCGGATTCTTCGCGGGCGCATCGCGCGCCGAATGGAGTTACGCGGTGGCGTACCGGGTGGTCTCCGAGCTGGCCATGCTGGATACCAAAAACGGCCTCGACAACTTCTTCCGCGACTGGCGCAGCACGGGATCCTTCGAATCAGGGCTGCGGAGCGCCTTTGGGATCACGGGCGTGCAGTTCGATCGCCATTGGCAGCAACGCACGCGTCAGCGGTACGGCGCCTTGGCCGTGGTGGCGAACCTTTCGGTGGTTGGCGGCGTTTTCGGGCTGCTGCTGGGACCACTATTCTGGATGCGCAAGCGTCGCGATCGCCGCAAACTGGACGCGATGCGGGTGGCCGAAGCGGCGCAGGAACGGGCCCTGCGCGAGAGCGCGCTCGAGGCCCTCTTGGCGGATCCAACGCAATCCAAGGATGGGTCGCCCTTGTAGGGTGCGGGGGAGCACGGATATCCTCCCTCATGACCGAGATTGAGAAAAATCGCTCGCGAGCGCTCCTGTATTGGGGTGCTGCCCTCCTCACGCTCCTGCTGGGGTACGTGGATCTGGCACGGGGAGGAGAGACGTTGGCTCCAATCCTCCTCGTGGTGGGATACGTGGTGATGGTGCCGTTGGCCATTTTGAAAGGGTAGGGCGGGCGGGCGGCTCGCGGGACGTATGGCGCCGGATCGTGATATTCCGATTAAAAAACGATCTCAGGCGGGAACTGGCGCGCCAAGGGATTGTACTTTGTAGCCAAGACCGATGGACGAGAGTTGTTTCGGGCGAATAGCTCAGTTGGTTAGAGCGCCTGTCTTACACACAGGATGTCGGGGGTTCGAATCCCTCTTCGCCCATCGGTCCGATTCAGATCTGTCGTAACTTGCGACAGATCAGCAACGGTCGCACTTTGTGCAGTCCCCCCGACCCGATTGGCTTCGCACAGCCTGCGGGTTGTTCCATTCCCACCTGATGTGCGCGATGCGAATCATCGGACGTGCGGAATCCACGGCAATGCGGTTCGGAGGCATGACGTTGATGACACGGAAACTTTCGGCGCTCGCCGGACTCAGTTTGGCGCTCACGAGCACCCTGCTTGGTCCCGCTACGCTTGCCGCGCAAAGCGGCGTGACCAATCTGGGCCAGAATCGCGTTCCTGATCCGAACGCCAAGCGCATCATGGTTACGGTGTTCAAGAGCGCCGTCGCCGGAGCGAAGGAGAAAAACATCGGCGTCATGGCTGCCGACGCCCTTCGCTCGCGCATCGCACAGGATTTTCCGTGGAAGCAGGTGTATGCCCTGCCCAAAACCGAAATCAACTCGTACCTCGAAGCGTCGGGTTTCCCAACCACTGAAGCCCTTGCCTCTCACGACGCGCGGGCACTCGCGACAATTGTCCGGGCCGATGAATACCTCACCGGCAGCGCGGTCCAGTCCGCGGCGGGCTTCAAAGTCGAAGCAAACCTTGTGCTGGCGCGCGACAACGCCTTGGTGCAGCCGCTCGGCTCGTACGAAGCGCCGAAGATGGACGCGGCGGTGCAATTGGTATCGCGGGAACTGAAGGAGGCGCGCAAGCAGTTGGATTTCGAGCAGAAGTGCGTGAACAGCGCGCGCGACAAGAAGTTCGATGCGGCGTTGGCGTTTGCCAAGGAAGGCATCGCCGCCTATCCGAAGGCAACGTTGGCCCGTATCTGCCAGGCCAACGTCATGGTGGAGCAGAAAGCGCCTTCGGAGCAGTTGCTGGCCATCTCGCGGGAGATCGTGGCGATTGATCCCCGCAGCCGTCCGGGGCTTTCAATAAAAGCGAACGCGTTTCGCGAGCTCAAGATGCAGGACTCGGCCGTTGTGACGCTCACCGCGTTGCTGGCCACCGATCCCACCAACCCGCGCCTGCAGAAAGACGTTGTGGAGGCCATTGCCGCGACCGCGAATCCCAAAGTGGCGTTGCCGGTCGTCAACGCGGCCGTCGCGTCAAACCCCGGCGAGCCCGACCTGCTCAAGCTTCGCTGGCTCATTCTGTTGGCAGTGCGCGACTACAAAGAAGCGTACGTGCAAGGTGACGAGCTGGTGAAGCTCGACACCTCGTTTGCCGACACCACGTATTTCATCAAGACCGCGTCGGCACATCAGGCTGACAGCCAGTTCCAGAAAGCGTCCGAAACGGCTGCCCGCGGTTTGCAAAAGTTCCCATCCCAGCCCACGCTCACCTATCTGCAGATCGCCTCGCTCAAACAGGCGGGGCAGAATCAGCAAGCCCTCGAGGCCCTCAACAAAGCGCTGGAAGCAAAAATTCCGGTTGAAAACGGCGGCTTCCTTCGGCTGGCGCTGCTCAAGGATTTGAATCGCAACGACGAGGTATTCCCGGCGGCGCGAGAACTCATCACGGCCGGTGACACCAGCACCACCCTGCGGCAAATGGTCATCGCGATCGGCGATGAAAAGCGCAAGTCCGCACAAAAGAACAACAGCGCCGATGAATTCGCCGAAGCCGTGAAAATCATCATGTACGCCGATACGGTCTCAAAGGGCCCGCTCAAGGTGCAGGCGCAATTCCTGCTTGGCGCGACCTATGTGTTCTACGGTCAGAACAAGCTGCTCAAGGCGCAAGAAACGAAAGACTGCGCGCTGGCGAAGCAGGCCAAGGACTTGTTCGTCGAAGCGCAGATCATGCTTCCCAAGGGTGGCGCGTCGGCACCCGACGCGATGCGGCAGTTGATGGGTGCGGTCATGCAACTCGATCCGGGCGCCGATGCCCTTATCAAGCAGCTTTGCAAGTAAGGTCCACCCCTCGCTGCTCCCATGAGCCCGCCGTCAATCGTGACGGCGGGCTCACGTGTTTTGCCGCCCTCCCCCCTCGATCATGAGCGACTGACATCACATCTCTGCGAACCATCGACGAATGCACATGCGACAGAGTTCGTCGATCGCTTGACGCTCGTTAATGTCCGTCACTAACATGTCGCGCCTCAGACCTTCGGTACGAGTTCAAATTTGCCCGTGAGTCCCATCCGCACCGTCTCTCCCGGGCGCGTTAGCGCCCACCACGTCCCCGTCCTCCTGTCCGACGTCGAAACGCTGCTGGCCGGCGCCTCGACGATTCTTGATTGCACGCTGGGAGGTGGTGGGCACGCGGCGGCGCTCCTTAAGCGTGGAATGCGTGTTACCGGCATCGATCGCGACCCACGGGCGCTGGCAGCCGCGCGCGAGCGCCTCGCCCCGTTTGAGTTGGCGGGACAGTTTCGCGCCCTGCTTGGCAACTACGCCAATCTCGAAGACGCTGGACTCGCCTACTCAGAATTGTTTGACGGAATCTTGCTCGATCTGGGCGTATCGTCGCACCAGTTCGATGATCCCACACGGGGATTTACGTTTCGGGAGGGTGCGCCGCTGGACATGCGCATGGGCACCGATGCCAGCCTGGGTGCCGACGAACTGCTGAATACCATCGACGAGGTCGACTTGTCGGCGCTTTTGCGCGCCTACGCCGACGAACCCCGGGCGGCCCGCCTGGCCCGCGAAATCGTTCGTCGGCGCGAGCGTCGACCGTTTGCCACCTCGGACGACCTGGTGGACGCGATTCGCGCCGTGCTCGGCGCCCGAAGTGGTCCGCCGGATTTCGCCCGGGTGTTCCAGGCGGTGCGCATCGCTGTGAACGATGAGTTGGTGGGACTGGAGCGCGCCCTGCCGCGGTTGCGTGACCGGCTCACCGCTGGTGGTGCGCTGGCCATCATCAGCTATCACTCGGGTGAAGACCGGCTCGTGAAGCACGCGTTTCGCGAGTGGAGCGCCACTTGTATTTGTCCGCCAAAACAGTTCGTCTGCAATTGTCGCGGCGTCGCGCTGGGCGAGACACTCACCAAACGTCCGATGAACGCCGGCGACAACGAGATCGAGGGGAATCCGCGCGCGCGCAGTGCACGTTTGCGCGCCTGGCGGCGCGTTACGACCGCGACCGGAATGCGGCGCTGATGGCGACCGCCCGGGGACGTCGTCGCACGCCCCTCAAGGGACGGAGTCTCGTCGCCATTGGACTCTTCGCGTTCATTGCGGTGAGCAGTCTGGTGGTCTGGCGTCGGAGTGTCGGCGTTTCCACCGCGAGAGCGATGGCCAAATCGCTCAATGAAAAGCGTTCGCTCACGACCGAACGCCTCACGTTGGCGAGTCAGCTGCGTGACGCGCAAACGCGCCGCCGCGTTGTTGTCGACGCCGAGCGCCGATTAGGCATGCACGTGGCATCGGATTCGCAGACACGCGTGGTTGCTCCACCCGGGAAGGCGCCGTGACGAGCATACCGCAGGGCTTCACGCAAGGTTCGCCGGACGATCGTGCACGCTCGCTGTCGGACGGTGTGAACGGCCGTCCGTTGGTAAGCCGCACGCGCACCATGATCGTTCACGCATCGCTGGTCGTGTTCGCGCTCGCCCTCGTGGCGCGCGCGGTGCAGGTGCAGCTCGTAAACGCGAATGGATGGGAACGGATCGCGGAACGGCAGCAGGTGAATGCCCGGGACGTGCTGCCACCGCGGGGGCGAATTCTCGATGCAAACGGTCTCGTGCTGGTGGAGTCGCGCGAGCTCATTCGCCTTGGCTTCACACCGCGGCACTTGACCCGTTTTCGGAAGCGCGGTGCCAGCCGATCCGACCCGCTCACCGACACCCGCCTGATGGTTCGGAAGGGACTCAAGAGTCTGGGTGTCCACGACACGCTCATTCGCCGAGTGATGGATACGACGCGTAAATGGGTCGAGCTGCCCATGCTCTTTTTGCCCAGCGAAGTTGAGCGGTTTGTGGGGCTTCCGGGTGTTCGGCGCGAGCGCGTACTGAAGCGCAGCGTGCTGGCCACGGCCGGCATCAGGGGATTCCTTGGCACCGTGCGTGACCGGGACCGGCCGGTGGGAGGCATCGAGCAGGAATTCGACTCGCTGCTGCACGGCGTGAGCGGGCGCAATGCGCTGCTGAAAGATCCGCGGAGCGGCGACATCGAGACACCAGCATTGCATGGCGTGACGGCGCGTCCGGGACACGATGTCACACTGACGATCAACATGTCGCTGCAGGAGATCGCCGAGCGCAAGCTGGCCGACGGGGTTAAACGCACCGGTGCCACAGGTGGTGATGTGGTGATCATGGATCCGCGCGACGGCGCGGTTTTGGCCATGGCCGGTGTGCGCTATCGGAAGTCGTCCGAGACGGCGACCGCATTGGCCGAACCATACGAACCCGGCTCCGTGATGAAGCCGTTCGTGGTGATGCGCGCGCTCGAGCTCAAACGCGTGCACGCCGATGACATGATCAATACCGAGGGTGGCACGTGGACCGTGGCCAAGCGCGAAATCACCGACGAGCACCGGGCCGCATTCATGTCGGTGCGCAACGTCATTCGGCAGTCCAGCAATATTGGTGCGGTGAAGATCGCGTTGACACTCTCGCAACGGGAAGAGTACGAAGCGCTGCGCGACTTTGGATTCGGCACGGCCACGGGAGTGCCGTACCCCGCAGAGTCGCGAGGACTGCTGCCGGCGCCCAAGTGGCGCGCCCAGACGGCAGCGTCGCTGGCCATGGGGTACGAGATGTCGGCGACACCGCTGCAGATTGCGTCGGCCTACGTGGCCATTGCCAACGACGGCGAACTGTTGCAACCGGCAATGGTTCGCGCAGTGCACGATCCCGACGGCGCGCTGGTGTTTTCGCATGAACGACGCGTGGTGCGCCGGGTGATGGAGCCGGCCACGGCACGCCTCATGCGCACGATGCTGGCCAGTGTTGTGGACAGCGGCACGGCCGTTGCAGCGGACATGGCCACCTATGATGTGGCGGGCAAGAGTGGCACGGCGCGTCGCTGGGAAGGCGCCACGTACGCCAACGGAAAGTACAACTCAAGCTTTGCGGGCATGTTTCCCCTTCAGGCGCCGCAGTTGGTGCTCGTCGTGCGCCTGATCGATCCCGAGGGCAAGATTTTCGGCGGTACCGTTGCCGGTCGCATCGTGAATGAAATCCTTCAGGCGGCGCTGGCGGCGCGCGATGCCTCGTTAGACCGAACGGCATTGGCGGCGGTGGCCAAGCCGTTGCCCATCGCGGCGTCGAAGTCGCTGTCTCCCAAGGCCATCGCGCAGGCCATGCGCGACACGGCGCTTTTCGATTCACTGCGCGCGCCCGCGCCGCCGCCCGTGTCGGTTGTGGTTGCTCCGTCGCGCGTGGTGGTGTCGCTGCCGGTCTCCACGACGAAGCGGCGCGCGTTGCGCCGAGGCAGCGCGCGCGATGATTCGCTTGGTGGCCTGCGCGCTGTGCCATCGGTATTTGGACTCGATGCGCGGCAGGCGGCGCTCACGTTGCACGCGGCAGGGTTCCGTATTGCCCTCGCGATGGGCAGCACCATTCGAACGCGTCCATCTGCCGGCACCCTCGTCCGCAGTGGTTCCGTGGTGGTACTGGAGACGCTGCGGTGACAGGACCCACGTCGACCGGCCACGTCGGCGACGTGCTCGACGCACTCCGGGATGCGGGCGTGTTGGTGGCGGTGAGTGAGCACCTCCCTACCGCACTCGCCGACCTGGTCGATGACAGTCGACGCGTTACGACAGGCGCCGGCTTTGTGGCCGTGAAGGGATTTGCGCAGGACGGGCACGATTGGCTGCAGGCCGCACAACGCGCC
Source organism: Gemmatimonadaceae bacterium (assembly GCA_031419135.1). GTDB lineage: Bacteria > Gemmatimonadota > Gemmatimonadetes > Gemmatimonadales > Gemmatimonadaceae > Gemmatimonas. Next base: position 12,140 of record JANOKE010000400.1, on the reverse strand, counting down.
GGCGCCTCGCTATTCATTGTCGAAGACCTCTCCCGCGTGGCCGCAATGCCATCGCCGCTGCCCTGGATCGCGGTGCGCGACGGTCGGCGCGCCGCCGCTATCGCGGCCGCGTCGTTCCATGGCTGGCCGGCACGTGACCTCACCATGGTGGGCGTGACCGGCACCAACGGCAAGACCACGACCGTCGCACTCGTACGGCATCTGTTGCATCGCGACGATCGCCCAGCGGCGTCGATCGGCACGCTGGGCGTACTGGTGGGTTCGGAGGGTGAACCAGTTGCCGGTGGTCTCGGACTCACAACTCCGGGGCCGGTTGAACTCCAACGGGTGCTGCGGCACCTGCTGGACCGTGGCGTGCGAGCGGTCGCGATGGAAGTCTCCTCACATTCGCTCGATCAGCGTCGTGTCGAAGGCATCACGTTTGCGGCCGCTGTCTTCACCAATCTCACGCGCGATCATCTGGACTATCACGGCACGATGGAGGAATATCGGGCCGCGAAACTGCGTTTGGTGGGTCTGCTCGCGCGCGACGGGGTGGCGCTGTTCAACGCCGACGATCCCGCGTGGCGCGGAGTGCACTCCGTGCCGCGCGCGGCAACCTTCGGCGTGGACACACCGGCGGATGTCACGGCGCGCGACGTAGTCTACCATGCGCAGGGCAGTCGGTTCCTGCTGGTGGCTCGTTCGGGGGCGTTACCGGTATCGCTGCCGTTGATCGGCGACTTCAATGTCGCAAATGCGCTGGCCGCCGCGTCTGCGGCATTGGCGCTTGGCGTGCCATTGAGCGAAGTGGCCGCGCGGCTTTCCACGGTGCCGCAAGTGCCAGGCCGACTGGAACGCCTGCACACCGCGCCAACAGTGTTGCGCGACTACGCGCACACCCCTGATGCACTCGAGCGCGCGCTGCGGGCCGTCCGACCATTCACACAAACGGCCAACGGCGTCGGCAGCCGGTTGGTGGTGGTATTTGGCTGCGGAGGCGATCGCGACCGCGGCAAGCGGCCGGAGATGGGGCGCATCGCGGAATCGCTCGCCGATGTGATCATCGTCACCAGCGATAACCCCCGCACAGAAGATCCTGAACGTATTCTCGATGAGATAGAAACCGGCATGCGCGGTGGGACGCATCGCCGAATCGAGGATCGTCGCGAAGCCATCGCCGAAGCGTTGCGCCTGGCGGCCCGGGACGATGTGATTCTGTTGGCAGGGAAGGGGCACGAGACGTACCAGATTCGCGGCGACGTCTCCTACCCGTTTGATGAGTCTTCCATTGTGGAAGAGCTGTCAACATCGCTGATGCGCGCTGTGTCGTTGCCCACGTCATGACCACCTACTCGATCGCCGGAACCGCCTTCACGGCCGTCAATCCAGTGTTGCCGCTGTTCCCGCATCCGTACTGGACGCAGGAGCGAGTCGCGCGTGCCCTGCACACCGGACCAAGCGCGCAGTGGGCGTTTGGCGGCGTGTCCACCGATACGCGTCACATCACCAGAGGAGACCTGTTCGTCGCGCTGCGCGGTGATCGATTCGATGCGCACGATTTTCTCGTGGACGCACGCGATGGCGGAGCGGGCGCGCTCGTCGTGAGCAATGCCGCAAAGGCGGTGGGTCTTGGCCTCCCGGTGTACGTGGTGCCCAACACGCTCGTGGCGCTGGCGCAACTGGCCACGGCGTGGCGTCGCGCCTGGGGACGCAGCGTGATTGCGGTCGCCGGGTCGAACGGCAAAACCAGCACCAAGGAACTGCTCAAGGCCGCACTTGGCCGTACGCTCGTGGTGCATGCCACTGCCGGCAATTTCAACAACGTGATTGGTGTGCCGCTCACCCTGCTGGCGATCCCCTCCGACGCCGACGTGGCGGTGGTGGAGTTGGGCACCAACGCGCCGGGAGAAATCGCCACACTGCGGGCGATCGTCGAACCTGATGTTGCGGTGATGACGTCCATCGGCGAGGAACATCTCGAAGGACTCAGCGATCTCGCTGGCGTATTGCGGGAAGAGGCAGATGTGTTCGACGGCGTGACGTTGGCGGTTATTCCGGCAGCACACCCTGAGGTTGCGCGGGTTGCGGCGGGTCGGGCGCGCGCTATCGTGTCGGCCGGGCTCACCGACGGCGACATCCAACCAACGGCGTGGGGTCTTGACGACGAGGGGCGACCGTGGCTTGAGGTTGAGGGGGTACGATGGGTGTTGCCGTTGCGCGGCGCGCATCAGGCGGCCAATGCCATGCTGGCGATCGCCACGGCGCGCGCCTGTGGCGTGCCGCTGGCGGCGGCGGCGCAGGGTATGGCCGCCATGCCGGTTCCGAGTATGCGCGGCGTGTGGGAAACGCTGGGCGACGCGGTGCTCATCAACGACGCGTACAACGCCAACCCCGCGTCGATGCGCGCCGCGTTACAATTGCTGGGTCAGGTGGGCAAGGGACGCCAGCGCGTGGCGATTCTCGGCAGCATGCGGGAGTTGGGTGCGCAGTCAGCGCACCAGCATCGGGATGTCGCCCGTTCCGCCCTCGCGTCAGCCGCCGACCTGATTGTCGCGGTAGGCGACTTTGCGCCGGCGTTTGCCGTGGAAGCCCCCGGCGATCCGCGTGTCATCGCCACCGCGGAGTTCGACGAACTCTGGCCGCTGCTGGAGCCGCGTCTCCAACGAAACGCCATCATGTTGATGAAAGCCTCGCGCGGTATGAAGCTTGAGCGTCTGGTACCCACGCTCACCGAATGGGCCGCCCGAACCATTCCTGCCGTCGAATAGTCTTCCGTCTTCAGTCTCCCGTCTTCAGTCTCCCGACTCCCCCCTCCATTCCCTCCGTTCGCTTTGCTCTACTCCCTCCTGCAGCCGCTCGCGCGCGACATCCGCATTTTCAACCTGCTCAACTACATCACGTTTCGGTCAGCCGCCGCGTTCGTGACCGCGTTGCTGGTGTCGTTCGTGCTGGGGCCGCTCATCATCAATCGACTGCGGGCGATGGCGGTCCATCAAGTCGTTCGCGCCGGCACACCCGACTCGCACGCCGGCAAGGGGACCACGCCCACGATGGGTGGGCTCATCATTCTGGTGGCCTCCATTCTGCCCGTGCTGCTCTGGGCACGGCTCGATAACCGCTACGTGTTATTGGCGGTCACGGTAATGATGTGGATGGGCGGCATCGGATTTCTCGATGACTATCTCAAGTTGCGCCAAAAGCGCGCTGGTCTCAAGAACGAAGGCCTGGTGGAACGATACAAGCTGGCCGGGCAAGTCACCTGCGGCATCGGGCTGGGCCTCTGGATCTGGCTTGCGCCCCTCTCCACGTTACCAGGCGCATCCACCACACTGCCGTTCGTGAAGTACATCCTTATCGTGCCGGCGTCGGGTGCGCTGGCCTGGCTTTACGTGGCGTGGGTGACGTTCATTCTGACAGGCTTCAGCAACGCCGTGAACCTCACCGATGGACTCGACGGATTGGCGGCGGGCCTGATGGCCATTGCGGTGCTCACGCTCGGCCTGTTCGCCTATGTCGCGGGTCGCGTGGACACCAGCGCGTATCTGCAAATCTTCTATCTGCGGGGGGCCGGCGAGCTCACCGTGTTTTGTGGCGCGGTGGTCGGAGCCTGTATTGGATTCCTCTGGTATAACGCGCATCCCGCGCAGGTGTTCATGGGGGATACAGGCGCACTCGCCCTTGGCGGTGCACTCGGCGCCATCGCGATCCTGCTCAAGAGCGAGTTTCTGCTGCTCATCGTGGGCGCGGTGTTCGTGGCCGAAACGACATCGGTGATCCTGCAAAAAGCCGTGTTCAAATATCGGCGATACCGGTACGGTCTCGACTTTGCGCAGAAGCATCGCCTGTTCCGCATCGCGCCGCTCCATCATCATTTCGAGATGCTCGGATGGCCGGAATCGCAGGTGGTGATCCGGTTCTGGATTCTCGGAGTGCTCTGCGCGATTCTCGCGCTCAGCACGCTCAAGTTGCGATAGAGTTGGAGGCGCGCATAAATGGGTAACACGCAGCTGCCGCAGGCGCTCGCGTCGATGGTGGCGCGACGACTCGCCGAACGGCGCGGTGAGTTTGCGGTGGTCGGACTCGCCCGCAGTGGAACGGCCGTGGCGCGACTCCTTCGTGCGGCAGGTCTGTCTGTGTACGCTTCCGACGCTGCCGCCACGGCCACAATTCGCGACACCGCGAAACAGCTCGAGCGCGACGGTGCGTCGGTGCAAGTGGGCGGACACGATCTGGCGCGCCTTGGGCGCGCGTCGGTGGTGGTGGTGAGCCCCGGCGTTCCTCCCAACGCACCCGCGCTGACGGCGGCGCGCGCGGCCGGCGTACCCATTGTGAGTGAAGTGGAGATTGCACTGCGCTTGCAGCCGGCGCTTCGCATTGTCGCGACCACCGGGACCAATGGCAAAACCACTACCACTGCACTCATCGGACATCTGTTGCGGGCGCTCGGGCACGATGCGGTCGATGTCGGAAACATTGGGACTCCCGTGTCGGAGATCGGATTGCGCGCCGTACCGCCCACCTGGGCATCGCTCGAGATGTCGTCGTTTCAGTTGCACGACACCCCGGGATTCATGCCCGACGTGGGCGTGCTCACCACGCTCAGCCCCGACCATCTGGATCGCTATGAGAGTGTTGCGGACTATTACGCGGACAAGCGGATGATGTTCGGTAACGCCTCCGTCTCCTCGCAGTGGGTGGTGACGGCGGACAATGCCGATGTGACCGCGATGGTGCAGGGCGTGCCTGGTCGACTGCATCGTTTTTCGACGCAGCGTACCGACGTTGACGCATTTCTCGAGCGTGCGACTGGCATGCTGCACGTATTGGGTGCGCCCGTGGTCGCCCGCGATCGACTGACCCTCACCGGCGATCACAATGTCGCCAACACACTCGCCGCGCTGCTGGCGGTGATGGTGGCCGACCCGAGCCACGCCACCACCGGCGCGCGCGAGCGATTGGCTGCAGCCATCGCCACGTTCCAGGCCTTGCCGCATCGACTTCAACCGGTGGCCGATCGCGGCGGGGTGTTGTGGCTCAACGATTCGAAGGCCACCAACGTGGCCTCCACACTCGTGGCGTTGGCCGGCATGACACGTCCCGCCATTGTACTCATGGGCGGACGGCACAAGGGTGAGCCCTATGGATCGCTCGTACCGGAGTTGCTGCGCACCGCCAAAGTCGTGCTGGCGTACGGCGAAGCGGGAAACCTCCTGGCCGGCGATCTGGAGGCACCGTTGCACGGTCGTGTCGTGTTCGAACACATGGGCGATGCACCGTTTCCGATGGTCGTGGCGCGTGCCCGTCAACTCGCCGTGCCCGGCGATGTGGTATTGCTGTCGCCGGCGTGCTCCAGCTTCGACATGTTTGCCAACTACGAAGATCGTGGCCAATCATTCGCGCGCCTGGCGCAAGGAGCCGCTTCATGACGGCGCCAAGCGTACCGGGAACGCGTGAACGGTGGCGGATGAGTGTCGAAGCGCGCGCGCTGCTCCTGGTGACGGCCGTGCTGGTCGCATTCGGACTCGCGGTGCTCTACAGTGCCAGTGCGCTCGTGGCTGTGAACTACGGTCGCCCGGGACACTACTACGTGCTGCGGCAGGCCATAGGTGTGCTGGTGGGCCTGGCACTGTTTGCCTGGATGGCGAAACTTGACGCCGAGGTGTGGCGCCGACTGGCTTGGCCGGTCATGGGGCTGAGTTTGCTGTTGATGCTGATCATCGTGCTGCCAGGTACTGAGTTCATCTCGAAGCCGTTGTACGGTTCGCGCCGCTATTTGTTCAATGGCTCGCTCCAACCGTCGGAATTCGCCAAGTTCGCCGTGTTGGTGTGGACATCCATGCTGCTGGTGAAGAAGGGCGAAGCGGTGCGACGCCTCGGAAAAGGCTTGCTGCCGTTTGTGGTGGTGATTGGTGTGCTGAGCCTGTTGGCGATCCTCGAGCCCGACTATTCGGTGGCGATGATGTATTGCCTCCTCATGGCCGTGCTGCTTTTCGTCGGCGGTGCCCGCGTGGCGCACTTCATCTTTCTCGGCGCGCTGGCCGTGCCGCTGCTGCTCCAGCAGGCGTCTAAAAGCACCTATGTGCGCGAGCGCGTGCGCAGCTTCCTCGCGCACGAAGAGAGCGACACTACGCGCCAGGTGTCCACCGGTGACCAGCAGTATCAATCGCTGGTGGCGGTGGGATCCGGTGGCGCAGTTGGCGTTGGCTTCGGCCAGGGGAATCAGCAACGTGGCTGGCTGCCGCTCGCCTACAACGACTTCGTGGGCTCGGTAGTTGGCGAAGAGTTCGGTTTCGTTGGCGTTGCCGGGCTGACCATTGCGTTTGCGCTGTACGGTTGGCTGGGGTTTCGCATTGCCCGCAACGCGCGATCGCCCTTTTGCTCGCTCCTGGCAACCGGTCTCACGTTCACGACGGTGCTCACAGCGTTCATCCATATTGGCGTGGTGATCGCACTGCTCCCGAACACGGGACTCACGTTGCCGTTCGTGTCGTATGGTCGCTCCAACCTGGTGCTCACGTTGGCGATGACGGGGATGCTGGTGAACATCGGCAGCGAGCGCGAGCGGGTGTACGGGGCGAGTGCCACCGACCCGCTGATGGCTCGGCCCACGTAGTGACCGCAACAGGCACGCGTCGCGTCTGGTTCGCGGGCGGAGGCACGGGAGGACATCTGTATCCCGGACTCGCTATAGCGCGGGCGCTCAGCGCACGCGACTCGGCGTTTGCACCGCTGTTCATTGGGGCAGAGCGGGGGATCGAACGGGAGGTCCTTCCCACCACCGAATTCCCGCACACGCTGCTCGATCTGCATCCGCTCTACCGTCACGCCCCATGGAAGAACTGGCGCACGCTGTTCGGGGCCGTTGGTGCGTGGCGAGCGCTGTCGCGGCTGGCGCACACGTCTCGGCCTGAAGCGGTGATTGGTACCGGTGGCTACGCGGCCGGAGTTGCTCTGGCGTGGGCGCGCGCGCACGCCGTGCCCACGGTCTTGCACGAACCAGACAGTCATCCGGGCATCACCACTCGGGCATTTGCGAAAGGTGCCCGCGCGATTTATCTGGGATTCGCCGAAGCCTCTCGTTTCCTCTCGCTCTCGGCTGGCACTGACGTTCGCACGCTTGGGGCACCCATTGAAGCGCCGCCCTTCCAGCGCCCTTCACGCTCCACCTCACGCGCTTTCTGGGACTTGCCGGAAAATGCGTTCGTCATCCTCGTATTCGGCGGCAGTCAGGGCGCGCGGGCGCTGAACGAGGCAATGGCCGCATGGTGCGCGCATGGGCTGCCCGAGGGTGTAGCGCTCATTTGGGCGACGGGGCGTGCCCAGGCCACGGCGTATCTGGACAAGGAATCGCCTATGGTGCGTGTACGCCCGTATCTGAGTCCGATTGCAAACGCGTACGCCGCTGCCGATCTGGCCATCACCCGCTCAGGCGCCATGAGCATCGCGGAGCTGTGCGCGTGGCACATCCCGTCGGTGCTCGTGCCATTACCAACGTCAGCCCAGGATCATCAGGCGCACAACGCCACGGCGGTGGCGGCGAACGGGGCCGCGATTCACCTGCCTCAGTCGCAGCTGGGCGTTGAGCGTCTTGAGTCCATCGTGACTGATCTCAGGTTGCATCCGAATCGACTGGCTGACATGCGCCACGCGGCACGTGAACGCGCGCGACCGAAGGCTGCCGCCGACATTGCCGAAGCGCTGGTGACGTTGCTTCGGCGCGCGTGACGTCACGAGTCGGCGACTTTCACATTGCCCTGGCCGTCCGCGCTCAAGTGACTTTTGTCACGCGCATCACATCTCGTTCTTTCCACACGAGACCTGAAAACGGCCCCGATGCGTTCGCGACGCGCACCGACGATATTGGGCCATGCTCACTTCGTTTCTCGACGCCGCCGATCCGCGACCGGTCCATTTCATCGGGATCGCTGGCGCGGGGATGAGTGCGCTCGCCGAGCTGCTGGCGCGCCGCGGCGTGTCGGTTGTGGGAAGCGATGCGAATCCCGCTGGCGCGCCAGACCTTGCCGCGCTGGGTATCACGGTATCGGCCCACGATGCGGCGTTGATCGCATCGGCGCGAGCGGTCGTGTATTCGTCGGCGATCCCCGCAATGCATCCAGAAATGGTGGCCGCCCGCGAGCGTGGGCTGCCGCTCATCCGTCGCGCCGAGGCGCTTGCGGACGCGGTGAGTGGTGGCACGCTGGTGGGAATTGCCGGTACACATGGCAAGACCACCACGACCGTCATGACCACCGAAGCGCTGGCAGCGGCTGGGCGTGACCCCACTGGAGTGGTTGGTGGTCGGGTGGGGAGTTGGGGCGGCAACTTGCGATTGGGTGCCGCCTCTCCTGCCACCGCGACGTACGTCGTTGAAGCAGACGAATACGATCGATCATTCCTCGCGCTTGCACCGACCGTGGCCGTCGTGCTCAACGTCGAATCCGATCACCTCGACATCTATCGCGATCTGGCAGACATTGAGCGCGCGTTCGAGATGTTCATCGCGCCGGCCCGCGCCGTGGTACGCTGTGCCGACGACGCCGGTGCCATGACGCTTCGTGTTGCAACAGGCCCCGACGTCATCGCCTACTCGGCGACCGTGACAGGGCAGGAGTTTGCGGCGCACGCCAGGGATGCACGGTTGGTGGCTCAGCATTTGACGTTGTCGCCAAGCGGTTCTCGATTCATGGTGCACTTCGACGGCGATGCGCTGGGAGAGATTGAGTTGCAGGTCCCGGGAGTGCACAACGTGCGGAACGCGCTGGCCGCCATCGGCGTCGGACTTGTCCTGGACTGCCCGGTGCCTGCGATGGCGCCGGGACTGGCGGCGTTTCGCGGGGTGGAGCGTCGGTTTCAGCGACTGGGTACGGCGCGCGACATCGACGTGGTTGATGATTATGCGCATCATCCCACTGAGGTTGCTGCCACGCTTGCCGCAGCGCGTCAAGCGTTTCCTGATCGACGCCTGGTATTGGCATTTCAGCCGCACCTGTATTCCCGCACGCGAGATCTGCAAATGGAGTTTGCCGAGGCGCTCTCGACCGCCGACGTTCTTTTTCTTTGCGACATCTATGGCGCGCGCGAGACGCCGGAGGCGGGCATCTCGTCACGGCTGATCGGTGACCGGGTCGAGGCGGGTGTGCTGCGCTGGGTGGGACCACGCGCCGACGCGGCCACGGCGCTTCGCGGCGCGGTGCGTCCGGGTGATGTGGTGATCACCATGGGCGCGGGTGACATTACGCGAACCGGCCCGGAACTGCTTACCGCGTTGCGCACATGACAGTCGGCGTACCGCATGGCGTGCCATTCGAGTCCGCTCCGCCCGCTGTCCGCCGGCCGCGTGCCGCGACGGCACCCCGTGCATCACGCGGCGCGTGGCGCGACCGTCCACGATGGCAGCGACTTGTGTTGGCGTTCGCCGGCGTCATTGCGGCGGCCGCGCTGGTTGCCGGTCCGTGGTGGGGACCGATGGCGCTCAGCCGGCTGGATTTTTTTCACGTGCGCAAGGTGTCGTTCGAAGGCATTCGCTTTGCCAACGCGTCCGAACTTGTGCAACGATTGCAGGTGGATACGACGCAATCGGTGTGGCAACCGCTCGATGCGCTGGTGATCCGACTGGCCGGCCATCCTATGGTGTTGCGGGTGGACGTCGAGCGCGACCTTCCAGGCACACTGCGAGTAGTGGTCACGGAACGCCAACCGGTGGCGCTGCTGCAGTTCCGTGGCAGCCTGCAGTCGGCGGATGCAAGCGGTGCGGTGTTGCCAATCGATCTGTCCGTCAGGCCACTGGACATGCCGGTCGTCGCGAGTGCGGACAGTTCGCTGCTCGCAGTGCTCGACGGGCTGCGGCAGAACGCACCAGAACTCTACGCGCGCGTGATTCAGGCGAAACGAAGTGGAAGCGACGAGCTGCGATTCAGCGTGACGGGCGGAGCCGTGGGGGCGGCGGGTCCTGCCATGGCCAATACGATCATCGTTCGGACCTTGCGCGACGTGACCGTAGGACGCTTCAAGGACATATTACCTGTGGAAGCAGATCTTGCGCGGAACCATCTGCGCGTGGTCGAGCTCGACCTCCGCTTCCGGGACCAGGTGATCGCCAGACAGCCATGACAACCGACCCAATCGTTGCCGCGCTCGACATCGGCACTGCTCACACGACCGCCGTCATTGCCACCGTGCATGGCGATCTGCCGCGCTCACCCATGCTGAAGGTGATCGGCATTGGACGGACGCGAACGATGGGTCTGCGGCGCGGTGTCGTGTCCGACATCGAAGAGGCTACGCGCTCCATTCGCAAGGCGGTGGACGAAGCCAGCAAGCATGCCGGGATGGCGCCGGACAGTCTGTATGTTGGAATCGCCGGTGAACATGTGCGTGCGATCAGTTCCTCGGGGGTGGTGGCGATCAGCGGCAGCGAAATTCAGCGCGCCGATGTCGATCGCGTGAATGAGGTGGCGCGCGCAATGGCCATTCCGCAGGATCGCGAACTGCTGCACGCCATTCCGCAGGAATATCGCGTGGACAAAGCCGATGGCATCCGCGATCCGGTTGGCATGATCGGGACGCGACTCGAGACCGAGATGTATCTGATCACGATTGGCAGTTCACCGGCCATGAATCTGCGCAAGAGCATCGATCGCGCGGGCTTCAGGGTGAAGGAATTGGTGCTCGAGCCATTGGCCAGCGCGCTGGCCGTATTATCGGAAGAAGAAAAGGAGCTTGGGGTTGCCCTGATCGAACTGGGTGCCGGGAGCACAGACCTCGCGGTTTTTCACGAGGGGAAGATTCGTCATCTCGGAACCATTGCGTACGGTGGGAACGCCGTGACCAGCGATATCGTGCAGGGTCTTGGTGTCACCCAGAGCGACGCCGAGCAACTGAAGGAAGCGTACGGCTGCGCGTACGAGCCGCTCATGACGGTCGACCAGCTCATCGCCGTACCGGCGACGGCCACGCATGGCGCGCGTCACCTCTCGCGCGAATTGATGACCCACATCATCCATCAGCGCATGGATGAAATCTTCGACAAGGTGCAGCGCGAAATCCAGACGGCGGGTTTCACGGGTCGGCTGAATGCCGGGATCGTACTCACCGGTGGAGGCGCATCGCTGGAAGGGGTGACTGATCTGGCCGCCGATATCTTCGGACTCGGGGTACGTGTTGGCGTGCCGGGCGACAAGATCGATGGGTTGGTGGAAACCGTGGCCGATCCGCGATTCGCTACGGTGGCGGGGCTGGCGTTGTACGGCGCGCATCGCGTTGCGGTGGGCGGCGTGGTGACGCGACGGACAACGCGGAGTGGCGCGGGCGTGGACAAGTTGGCGGGGCGCGTGAAGACCTGGCTTGAGGATTTCTTCTAAGGCGACGACACAATCGGATGCTGACGCGCCGTTTCCCACGGCAGGGTCGGCCACCAGCGTGTGGTCGTGATTGGTACGGTGGGTTCGATGCTCTCACCGGGACGTGGTGTTGCAACCGTGGCACCACTCAGCGCGGCGGCCGCAACCACCCGCTCGATCGGCTCCGTCCACCCGTGATAGGCCAGACGAAACAACCCCCAATGCACCGGGAGCAAAACGCGTCCACGCACCATCGCATGGGCCTGCACCGCCTGTTCGGGACCAATGTGCCAATCGGGCCAACTGCGATGATACTGTCCGACTTCAATGAGCGTGCAGTCGAATGGTCCATAGCGCGCACCAATGTCGCGCATCGCGGGGAAGAGGCCCGTGTCGCCTGAGTAGTATACGCGATGCGTGACACCGATCATCGCATACCCGCTCCACAAGGTGGCGTCCTTGTCAAACAGCATGCGTCCCGACGCGTGACGCGCCGGAGTACTGACGATCGTGACCCCGGCCACGCCGGTGCTGTCCCACCAGTCCAGTTCCGCAATGCGCTCAGGCGACACGCCCCAGTACTCCAGATGCGCACCGACGCCCAGCGGCACCACGAATCGCGCGCCAGTGTTGGCCAATGCGAGCACCGTTGGCGCGTCGAGGTGATCGTAGTGATCGTGCGAAATGAGCACGGCGTCGATGCGTGGCAGCGTGTCGAGTGCGATCACCGGCGGATACCACCGCGAGGGTCCAACGCCTGGCAACGGCGTAGGGCGCGTACTCCACACCGGGTCGAGCAGCAGTCGCGCGCCGTCAATT
>JANOKE010000399.1:0-5136 GCA_031419135.1 Gemmatimonadaceae bacterium | reverse complement strand
GGTAAATCATGGCCTGTTTTCTTCGAATGATCGCGCCGCACCATGCAACACCGCACATGACCGAAAATTCGAGCCAATCCAAACCGCTGGTGAGAAATCCGGGCTAGCAATTCCCTCGTCGCACGGCGCGACGTACCCTTCGGCAGTGGCACAGCCTACCCGCCTTCGCGTCCGCCCTCGGCTTTCCACGCCTGCGCAGCGTCGAGCGTTGCGCGACCGCGTGCGCGCCGAGTGCGAAAATCAGCCGGGCGTGTACCGCATGCTGGGCCCAACGGGGGCCGTATTGTACGTAGGACAATCGCGCAATCTGCGCACACGTCTGCTCTCGTACTTTCGGGCCACACGCCGACGTGATAAAGCGACGCGTATCCTGCGCCACGCATTCGCGATCGAGTGGGAGTACACCAACAGCGAATTTGGTGCCCTGTTGCGAGAACTGCGACTCATCAAGCAGCATCGTCCGCAGTTCAACTCCATGATGGTGACCGACGATTGGCCGCGTGCCTACGTCGCGCTCACCGGTGGCGCGGTGCCCGGCATCCGTGTTGTACCGCGCTCGGACGATCCTTCGGCCGTCGCGATGTTTGGGCCGTTTCGAAAGGTGTCCATGTTGCGCGAGGCCGTGCGCGCGCTGGCCGACGGAACAGGGCTGCGCGATTGCTCGCTGGACGAAGCGGCCGCGTCGGCCAAAACGGCAACCGTCTGGTTCGCTGGCGAACCGACCGGCGTATCATCCACTCGGCTTCCCACACGCACCCGGGCGCCAGGGTGTCTGCGGCACGAACTCGGCACCTGTGCCGGTCCCTGCATTGGAGCTGGCGACGGGGCGGCCTACCGCGCTCAAGCCACGCAGATTCGCGATTTCCTGGAAGGGAAGTCCGACGCTCCCGTCGACAATTTGTCGCGGGCCATGCAATACGCGTCGGATGCGCTTGAGTTCGAGCGCGCGGCCGTGCTACGCGATCGCCTCGAACGCGTGCGGTGGTTGCATCAACGCGTGCAGCATTTCCACGCGAACATGGATCGTCTCACGTTCCGCTATCACGCGCGAGGCACCGATGACAACGAGTGGGTGTATCTCGTGCGTCGCGGCACTGTGCGGGCGGAAGTCCGTGCCCCGGCCAACGCGCGGGAACGTGCGCAGCTTGAGACCATGGCCCGTCAGATCTTTAACGGTCCCGATCCGTCCGGTGCCGACATCCCGTCACACGATCTCGATGAGTTCTACCTCGTAGCCAGCTGGTTCCGGAGACGCCCTGATGAACGCGCCCGAACGCGTCCCGTTGAACAGAGCTGACGGGAACGCTTGCCAGCGCCCGTTTCGCGTAATAGGGTCAATGCAGGACCACCAATTTTCGCCGCGCGTAAACACCGCAGGCCCGACCCCATACCGGACGTCGCTCATGTCGCCGACTCCTGCCCGCCTCGCTCAGATCGCCATCGCCGTTGGCGTAGGCCTGATCGTTTCCAATTTCGCACACGCCCAACCGGCGACCGTGCCATCGGCGGATACCGTCCGCCTCACCGAGTGGACCGTACCGTGGGAAAAAACGCGGCCGCGTGATCCGTCGCTCGACGCTGCCGGACGTGTCTGGTTTGTCGGCCAGGAGGGCAACTACGTGGCCCGACTCGAACCGAAAACCGGCACCTTCACGCGAATCGAGATCGATTCGGGAACCAATCCGCATACCGTGTCGGTAGATGCCAGGGGCAATGCCTGGTACACCGGCAATCGCAACGGCATGATCGGTCGCATCGATGGCCGCACGGGCGTGATCACGCGCTACCCAATGCCCGATCCCGCCGCAAAAGACCCGCACACCATCGCGTTCGACGCGAAGGGCGACCTGTGGTTCACGCTCCAGAACAGCAACATGGTTGGGCACCTCGTGCAGGCCACCGGCAAGGTCACGCTGCTCACGATGTCGACACCCGGCACGCGCCCCTACGGCATTGTAATCGATCGCAGCGGGCGCCCGTGGTTCAATCTGTTCGGCACCAACAAAATCGGCACCATTGATCCGCCGTCCATGCGGGTGCGCGAGTATGTGCTGCCAGATCCGCGTGCGCGCGGCCGACGCATTGCGCTCACCACCGATGGTGGCGTGTGGTATGTGGATTACACGCGCGGCTTTCTGGGCCGGCTTGATCCCGTCAGTGGCAATGTGCGCGAGTGGCCCATGCCAGGTGGCGGCATGTCACTGCCTTACGCCATGACGGTGGACGACGAAGATCGTCTGTGGTTTGTCGAGACCGGCACCCAACCGAATCGTCTTGTCGGATTCGATCCGCGCACGTCGCAATTCTTTGCGCGCACCGATCTCGGTCCGGCCACCCCGAATACGGTACGGCACATGGTGTTCGACAAGACCACGCGTACCATCTGGTTCGGCAGTGATCGCGGAACGATCGGGCGCGCCGTGGTCCCCAAGGGGACTACGCGGCCGATTGGGTGAACGGTCATTTTCTTTCCCGGTTGACCAATCCGCAGTTATGGCCCCAGGAGTGCCGCTGGCACGACGCCGATGCCATCCGCTCGGCGATAGGCGCTCGGACCGGTCGTGACGACGATCGCATCGGCGAGTCCGTGCCCGAGTTGCGCCCGCAGCCAGTGCAGGTGCTTCACATCGTCGTCATCGACGGTCGCTGATAGCTTGACTTCGATGGCAACGACTCGGTGATCGTGCGCACGCACAATGAGATCGACTTCCTGACGCCCGCGCGCCGTACGGAAGTGATGGACACTCGCCTCGGCAGACTGCGCGTACACGCGAACACTTTGGGTGACCAATGACTCAAACAGAGCGCCGAGCAGCCCGCCCGACGGACCCGCTGTGGTGGCTGGAATGCCTTGGAGCATTGAATCCCGCGTCACGCCGAGAAGACGCGCTGCAAGAGCCGGATCCACCAAATGATGTTTGGGCGCCTGCGTCAGTTCGGCGATGACGTTCCTCGTCGGGAGCCACGCCGGGAGTGCGTCGAGTACCCAGAGTCGCGTCAACACATCGCGGTAGGCCTCGGTCGATGCCTTGGCCGGTTTTTCGGCTCGATCGCCGGTGGCCGCATCACGAATCGTTTCGAGCCGAGCGACGGTCGCGGTGGCCGCTGCATACGCGCGGAGCCAGTGCGTGAGCTGGGCGGGTCGGCGCACTGGATGGCCCGCTTCCGCGAAATCCTGGTCGACGATTCGAGCCAGGTAGCCGTCCAGCTGCGCGGTGCGTGTTCGGCCAGTCCGTCTTCGAATTGCCGGAAACCCTGAAGCGACGATTTCTTCGGCGTAGTCCGCCATGCGGACCGACGTTGTTCCTTCGAGGCCGGGCTGAGCACCGCTTAGGAGCGTACGCAGACTCACGCTCGGCGTCCCCACGCCCCGCTCGAGAAGCGATAGAGGGTGCATTCGCACGCGAAGAATCCGTCCGGCACCACTGTGGGTCGGTGAGTCCTGCAGCGCTGTCGAGCCGGTCAGGAGGAATTGGGCAGGCCGGTCATCAGCATCGACTGCACGGCGCACCGCATCCCAGAGCGGTGGCAATCGTTGCCACTCATCGAGCAGAATCGGTGGCGGTCGACGGAGCGTCGCACTGACGTCAGCCGCCGCCAGCTCTCGCTGGACCGGATCGTCAAGGGTGACCACGGTTGTGGCGCGGCGCATTGCGGTGGCCGTCTTGCCAACCCCCTTCGCTCCCTCGATCGCGACCGCAGCCGCTTGGGTGAGCAGTTCGTCCAATTCCGCGTCTACAACGCGTGGTACGTAGTGCGACATAAATGGAACGCGGAAAGGGTAGCGAGCTGCCGGTGGCTCGCGAGGTCGTGTGCTTTGGCCCGTCCACCGAGGTATAGTAGCCGTTTCCGGCTCGCTTTACTAGTCCATAGCGGCAAAGAACAATAGGCTATTTCGGCGCCACATATTAGTCTATCACGGAACGAGCCCTCGGAATTCGCTGAGGGGACCACGTCGCCGATCCCGTCTTCATTCTCCTGTCTCCTGTCTCTCCGCAACCTGCACCCGCCGCGACATCGCCAGCAGCCGCCAATACAACCCGCGAATCTCGTCCTCCGGTAATCCTGCCGCGCGCGCCAATGCCGACGCGTGCGCCACCACCGCCGCTTCACGCGCCGGATCCACCACCGGCTCCCCTGCGGCCGCCTTTGCGCAGCCGGCCGCGCGAGCCAGCGCCACACGCTCGGCAATCGCCGCAATCAAGCGTGCGTCTACCGCTTCAATCTCCTCACGAATTGCCGCCAGCGATGTCATGCGGCACTCCGGCTTGCCGTCGTGAGCGGCGCCAACGTGCCGCGACCAACCGCCTGCGCAATCAACTGCACCTGCTCCATCATCGCCGCAAACGCCTTCGGCGTCAGTGATTGTTCGCCATCCGACCGCGCCTTGGCCGGCTCCGGATGCACCTCCACAATCAATCCGTCCGCCCCCGCTGCTATCGCCGCCATCGCCAATGGCGTTACCAAATCCGCTCGGCCGCCGGCATGACTTGGGTCCACAATCACCGGCAAGTGCGACTCCCGCTTGAGCACCGGAATGGCCGCGATGTCCATCGTGTTGCGCGTGGCGGTCTCAAACGTGCGAATACCGCGCTCACACAGCATCACGTCGCCGTTCCCTTCCGCCATGATGTACTCCGCCGCCATCAACAGCTCGGTGATGGTGGCCGACAGTCCGCGCTTGAGCAGTACCGGCCGGTGCACACGCCCCACCTCCGACAGCAGCGGAAAGTTCTGCATGTTGCGCGCCCCGATTTGCAGCACATCGGCATACGACGCCACTAATTCCACTTGCCGAGGGTCCATCACTTCCGTGACAATCGGCATCCCGGTTTTCGCCCGAACCTCGGCCAGCAACTTGAGCCCGTCTTCGCCCATGCCCTGGAATGCGTATGGCGATGATCGCGGCTTGAACGCACCACCACGCAGCAGCCGTGCGCCCGACGCCTGCACCGCGTGTGCCGTCTCATGCAGCATGTCGCGTCCCTCCACCGAGCACGGACCCGCCATCACGACAATCTCGCGACCGCCTGCCACTGTGCCAGCCGGATCGCCAAAGCGAATCTGTGTGAGCCCTGCCGCATACTCGCGCGACGCCAGCTTGTACGGCTTGAGCACCGGCATGACGCGTTCAAC
>JANOKE010000398.1:0-3143 GCA_031419135.1 Gemmatimonadaceae bacterium | reverse complement strand
TTGTGGCATTGATGCAGAGAAACCAATAGATCTGCTGATTCACCAACGGCACAATGCCCACTCTCCCGGCTGCTCCCCATGTTTCACACGTATGCGCCAGTTCGATGCCTGGATTTTTAATCACGGCCCGCCAGCAAGTGTAGCCGGCGTAGCGCGGCGTGCTGTCAGGAACCAACTGTCGCCGGATGGCGGAATGCACCCCATCGGCAACAAGCACGATGTCGGTACTATGGCTGGTTCCATCCTGAAAGCGCACGCTGATGTCTCGCTTCTCGTGCCGGATGCCGACGGATCTCTTGGCGGTGACGATCTCGATATCCCTCGCCTCCTTCAACAAGATGTCATGAAGGTCGGCCCGGTGAATAGCGAAATTGCTCAGGCCGTCGCGCTCATTCATCGCACGGCTGTTGGCCATCGCGATGGGTCGCCCCTTCTGATCCCGAATGTAAAACGTGTCCAGCTGATGGCCCGCGGGAATAACCGCGTCGGCAATGCCAATGCGATGCAGCGCCTTGATGGCGTTTGCGGCAAGCACGACGCCAGCACCAACAGCACCGATCTCCCGAGCCGACTCGAAGACGACCGGGCGCAGCCCCACTTTGCGCAGCGCAATCGCCGTCGCCAGACCAGCAATGCCGCCGCCGATGATCGCAATGCGAAGGTCCTGGTCTTTCATCCAGGCTCGATCATGGAGGACTGGATCCCAGATACGACTGAATTCTCGCAAACATCAACTGCTCCAGCGCTCCCGTGGTGCCGCACGACACCCGATCGTTGCTCGCCCCGCCCACGACATCGCGCGCCGTGGATTCAAACAACACGCCCACCGTCGACCCGCCTTTCCCGTCGGCGTCGATCGTGGTGAGCAGCGAGATGTAGATGCGAAACGAACTCGCGTTCGGCCCGGTCATCGATGAACCGCACGCGACAAGCTGTGCCATCGGCTTCCCTGCGAAGTTTCGCGTTCGATAGAAATCCGCGTTACCGATTCGCTTGCCGATTGCGTCATCTACCGTGACCTGCACGCCGATGTTGGCGTAGGCCAGACGCACCGCCGCAGCGACCAATTCCGGAGACTTCGCGAATCTTGTTGTGGATGCAACCGCGGCCTCCTTGTACAACGTGGGAATGTTGGGACCCGTAAAGAGTACAGTGGCTTTCGGCGTTTCCGAAGACGTCGCCGCCGGCAGAGCTGACGACGTGGGAATCGCGCGTGCACATCCGGCAAGCCAGACAACCAGCAGCACTCGGCGCATACGGCACTCCGTGAAGGACGACGCGAAACCGCGCGACAGAATAATGACGCGATGCGAGCGAACCAGCCACCGCACCCGAATGTCACCGCTCGTGTGCTCGCCACTGCACCACCACGGTCGCTACGTCGCCCACGCTGCGCTACCATACGCCCATGCGCCGCGTCCTCATTGTTGGCTCCGGTGGGGCCGGCAAGTCCACCGTCGCCGCCCAACTCGGGGCGAGACTCCAGTTGCCGGTAATCCACCTCGATGCACACTACTGGCATCCGGGCTGGGTTGCCACACCCGGCGACGAGTGGCGCGCGCAGGTGGCAGAACTCGTGGCGCGCGACGCGTGGGTGATGGATGGCAACTACGGCAGCACCATGGAACAACGGTTCGCCGCCTGCGACACCGTGGTGTTGCTCGACCTGCCACGTAGTGTGTGCCTGTGGCGCATTGTGCGGCGCGCAATTCGTTACGCGGGCCGGTCGCGACCCGACATGACACCGGGGTGCGCCGAAACATTGTCGTGGGCGTTTGTGTGGTGGGTGTGGTCGTACCCGTCGCGACGGCGACCGCACGTGTTGCGGCGAATGGCCGCATTGCCAGCGACGACGCGCGTGGTGCGACTTCGATCTTCGCGTGAGGTCGCCGCGTTTGTGGCCCACGCGTAAGCATGTCGCCAAGTCATTCGCCCTCACCCATCTCCAAACGCTCAAAGCGAGGATGGCTGAATATGGAGGCCTGGACACCGTGTTCGGTGCCGATGGCATCGCTCAACAGGCCGGCGAAACCGGCCACAATGCGGTTCATCGCCTGCACCTCACTCACCAAACGCGACTCGTCGCGGGTTTCCCAGTAATGGGTTTCATCGTGGACGACCACGTCAATGCCAAGTTGGATGGCGAAGTCGAGGAGCCGAACGAGCGACGTGTGGCAGACGATGAGGTGGGCATCGCTGACAATGGAGGCATACTGGGTTTTGCAACTGCAGCGCCAGTACCACTCGGCGTTTGTGCCTGCCGCCTCGGAGCGGCGGAGCAATCCGAAAAACGCCGTCTCACAGCCCTTTCCGGGGTTGACAAAGAATCCTTGCGCAGTGGCTGCGTCGCCGCGCAACGGCGGCACGTCGAGCTCGTAGGGCTGCGCGACAATCGATGCCCAGAATCGCAACGACTCCAGTCGTTCTCGTTCAACGCCGCCGCCGGTCGCAAACTCGGACAAGAACGGCGACACCTCCGCAAACTCCAGCGTGAGCGCATGGGTGCGAAGCGCGATCAGCGTCGCCGCCGCCGAATCGGGCGAGGTGGACGCAGCGAGGCGCAGTTCGAAGTTGAGATGAAGGCCCATCGGATACTCCGGTTCGAGACTCGCGAAGTATGTCGCACCCAGGTCGTTCGTACGTTACCAAATCATTGCCGACATGGCGAAATATTGCTGCCCACCGTGGGGCATCGTCCGCGCGACAGTTGCGGGGCTCCGTACCAACCCGCACGTTCTCGCCATGCCAGAATCCACACGGGTCCCCACGAGCGCACGTACCACGCTGATTCTGCTGTTCCTCATCAACCTTCTCAATTTTTACGATCGGCAGATTCTCGCGGCCGTGACGGAGCCGGTCCGACTGGAATTCGGCTTGAGCGACGGGGCCATAGGCTGGCTCGGCACTGCCTTCACGCTGTTCTATGCCGCCATTGGTCTTCCACTCGGTCGGTTCTCCGACCGCGGATCGCGGGCGAAGCTGCTGGGATGGGGTGTCACGATGTGGAGCGTGTGCACGGCGGCGTCGGGATTGGCGATCAACTACTGGACGCTCTTTGCGGCGCGTCTGGGCGTGGGCTTTGGCGAAGCCAGTTGCTCACCCGCCTCGCACTCGCTGATTGGCGATCTCTATCCCAGCGCCAA
>JANOKE010000397.1:0-14977 GCA_031419135.1 Gemmatimonadaceae bacterium | reverse complement strand
GTCTGCAAGCCCGTGGGGGTCAGGCAACGAATCGGCTCATCGGCTTCAAGAATTACCTGACTGGCGGCACCTGACTCCAGACGCGGTAGCACACGATCGAGTTGAGGCACGGCGATTGAGATGAGTTGGGACAACACACCGGCGGGGTGCCGCATCGCACCTGTAGCGAAACGTCGCGCTCCGTCCCACCGTACAAGACGACCATCTGTGCCGTCCGTTACAGCCCGTGCCCGGACTGTGACGCGGGAGCGGTCGGTACGCCGTCCTCGTTTCGCTTTCGCCCTGCCCGTAACGTGACCTCGATGCCGTTTGGCGACCCCATTGTCCCTGCAGTCACGGCGAGTACCGACGCGCGTGTCTTCCCCTGTCGGCAGTGCGGCGCTTCGTTGCGCTTCGCACCCTCGGTCGGACGTCTGACCTGTCCCAGTTGCGGGACGGAGAACGAACCGCCCGCCGTGGATGCGGCGACCCGTCAATCCACCTTTGATGAACTCGATTACCTCGCTCATTTGCGCTCGCAAGCGGGGAACGAGCCCGAGATCACTCCGCAGTTGGTGGACTGTCCGCAGTGCGGCGCGCAGACGCAATTCGCGGCGCACGTTGTGGCGTCGGTGTGCGCCTTCTGCGCTACGCCACTGGTGTCGGCGTCGGCCCACGCCGAACGTCGCATTCGACCCCGCGGTGTGGTGCCGTTTGCACTCGAACACACGGGGGCGCAGGAGGTGTTCCGGACGTGGATCAACGGACGCTGGTTCGCACCCAATGCGCTGCGGGAGAGTGTGCGTTCCGTGAACGGCGTGCGAGGGGTGTACCTGCCCTGCTGGACGTTTGATGCGCGCACCACCAGCGACTATCAGGGGCAGCGCGGTGTGGATCGGGTTGTGCAGGAGACGCGCCGCGATGCACAGGGGAACACGGTGGTCGTCAATCGCACGGAGACGGACTGGTATGCTGCAACGGGGACGGTCACGCTGTCGTTTGACGACACGCTGGTGCCCGCGTCAACCAGTATTCCGGCGCATCTCGCTGAGGTGCTGACCAACTGGGACGTGTCGGGTATGCAGCCGTTCTCAGACGACTACGTGGCAGGCTTCACCGTCGAAGCCTATCAGCTGGCCCTCGAACCCGCGTTCGGGCTTGCGAAGCACGTATTCGACGTCGCGATACTCGGCGCCGTCACGCGGGATATCGGCGGCAATCATCAGCGGGTCGCGCACGTCGCCACACGCTACGACAACGTCACCTTCAAGCATCTGCTGCTGCCCGTATGGATCTGTTCGTATCAGTTCGAGGGGAAGTCGTGGCGCGTCGTGGTGAACGGACAGACCGGCGCCATCGCCGGTGACCGTCCGTGGTCGGTCTGGAAGATCGGATTCGCCGTGGCGGCCACGCTGCTGGTGGCGGCCACGGTGTACCTGCTCACGCAGGGATAGATCGTTCGATCGCATTCGGGGGAGCGAGGTATTGACATATCAACAAATGTTGTTGTATACTCTGTCATGCCGACCACGCTCACCAGAGGTTCCGCGCGGCAGCGCGCCCGAGCCGTCACGCTCTTTCACGCGCTGTCCGACGAAACGCGGTTGGAAATCCTCGACATGTTGCGCGAGGGGGAACGCTGTGTGTGCGACTTGCAGGGCGCACTTGACGCCGCGCAGTCGCGTCTGTCATTCCATCTGAGAGTGCTGCGCGACGCCGGCTTGGTCAGCGATCGGAAAGAGGGTCGGTGGTCGTACTATGCCATCGCTCCACAGGCGCTCGCTGAAGTTCACGATCTGGTGGTCGCCCAACGACCGACGACCATGCCTGGGCGAGCCCGGCTGCCCGTGGTCGGTCGCTGCTGCGGCTGACGCCACTACAGAGCACGCCGCGTGTATCGCACCGAATGCCCTGAAACCGCGACGGTACTTTCATCCATCAATCATTTTTGATAGGAGATGTCCCGATGTCCACCAATCCTTCCATCGTTCACGATTCAACCGGCAACTCACCGAGCCTCACCGACATCGTCCAGGCGCGATATGGCGCGGCGGCCCGTCGCGTCCTCGAGGGGTCCGCAGCCGGTGGCTGCGGACCCGCCAGTTCGTGTTGCGGCGGCAGCGCGTTCAACGGCAGTGTCGATCCGATCACGTCCAACCTGTACGTGAACGGCGAAACGAGTGAGCTGCCAACCGCCGCGGTGCTGGCGTCTTTGGGCTGCGGAAATCCCACCGCTTTGCTGGACCTTCACGCCGGGGAGGTTGTGCTCGATCTGGGCTCTGGCGGCGGCATCGACGTCATTCTGTCGGCGCGACGGGTCGGTGCCACCGGCAAGGCCTACGGCCTGGACATGACCGACGATATGCTGGCCCTGGCGCGTCAGAACGCGGCCGAAGCCGGCGTGACGAATGTGGAGTTTCTCAAGGGTCATATCGAGTCGATTCCCCTGCCCGACCATTCGGTTGACGTGATCATCTCCAATTGCGTGATCAATCTTTCGGCCGACAAACGGCAGGTGTTGCGTGAAGCGTTCCGGGTGCTCAGGCCGGGCGGGCGGTTCGCGGTGAGTGATGTGGTGGTGCGTGGCGAAGTCCCCGCCGATGTGCGGCGCAGCATGGAGTTGTGGGTGGGTTGTGTTGCCGGTGCACTCGAGGAAACCGAATTTCGCACGCTCCTGGCCGACGTTGGCTTCACGCAGATCGACATCGAGCCCACCCGTATCTATCGCGTGGAAGACGCGCGGCAGTTTCTCGCCGAAGCCGGGCTGGATCGCGCGGAACAGCTCGAGGCCATCGATGGCAAGTTCATGGCTGCGTTTGTCCGGGCCACCAAAGCGACCGTCGCTACGCCGTCCGACAGTCAGTCGGCGACCGGAGTCGCGTTGCCCGCGAAAGAGGCCTGCTGCGCCCCGGGCTGTTGCACGTAACGCCTTGCGGGCACCGGTGCCACGCGCACCGGCACTCGCTATTGGGACGTCCACGGAGAACATTGGTGACGGCGCGTCGATGGAACGCGCCCTCACCAGTCTCCACGTCATGACCATGCGTCGTTTGTTTTTCGCGTTCGTTACCGTTGTCGTCGCCGTTCCCACCGCGCGAGCGCGTGCTCAGGTGCCCGGCGTTTCGAGAGAATACCGCGAGGCACGCGAGATTCTGCGCGAACTGGTAAACATCAACTCCACGTCCGGCACCCCTGGTGTGGCACGCGCGGCACGGGCCATGGCCTTGCGGCTGCGAACGGCGGGCTATCCGGCGGCCGACGTCAGGTTGCTGGGTCCCACGCCAGCGCTGACGGCCGTCGTGGCGCGGCTTCGAGGTCGTCGCACGGGACAGAAGCCCATTCTGCTGATGGCGCACCTGGATGTGGTGGCGGCCAATCGCGCCGACTGGCCGTTCGATCCGTTCACCATGATTGAGAAGGATGGCTGGTACTACGGACGCGGCGCAGAGGACAACAAGGCCGGCGTGGGCACGATTGTCGCGAATATGGTACGGTGGAAGCGCGAAGGGTGGGTCCCCGACCGTGATATCGTGGCCGTGCTCTCGGCGGACGAAGAAACCAATGGCGCGTCGATCGCCTGGCTGCTCAAGACCTACCGGCCGCTGCTTGAGGCGGAGTATGCGCTGAACACCGACGGGGGAGGCGGATCGTTGGACAAGGGGAAAGCGGTATCGAACGCGGTGCAGGCCAGTGAAAAGATGTTCGCCAATTTCCGCATCGAAGTTACGAACCCGGGCGGACACAGCTCGGTGCCGCGGAAAGACAACGCGATTTATGAACTGAGTGCGCAGCTCGCGGCCTTCGGCGCGTTCGAGTATCCCCGTCGGCTCAATGAAGTGTCGCGCGCGTACTTCGTGCAGAGTGCGGCCACGCAGGCGCCCGACATCGCGGCCCTCATGCGGGCGGTGGCGCGGGAACCGATGGATACCGCGGCCGCGACGAAACTGTCCACGGCCAATCCGTATTGGAACTCGATCATGCGCACCACCTGTGTGGCCACGCGACTGGAAGCCGGCCACGCCGACAATGCGCTGCCGCAGCGTGCGTCGGCGCTGGTGAACTGTCGCATTGTGCCTGACGAATCTATCGATTCCGTGCAGGCAACCATGCAACGCGTGGTGGGTTCCGGCGCGAAGGTCATCCGGGCCTGGGACGCGATGCTCAGTCCGCCGTCACCGCTGCGCGACGATGTCATGCGCGTGGTGACCACACTCACAACGGAGCGCTTTCCCGGCGCGGTGGTGGTACCGGAGATGTCCACGGGCGCCACCGATGGGCTGTTCACGCGCAATGCGGGCATTCCCACGTACGGCGTGTCGTCCGTGTTTTTCGAACAAGCCGAACCCAGTCGGGCCCACGGACGGGAAGAGCGCGTTGGTGTAAAGGCCTATCATGACGCCGTGGCATTCTGGTACTCAATGGTCAAGACCCTGGGCACGTCAACAGTGGTTCCATGAGTCGTAGTGCGCCCGTTGTGGACTTTGAGCCGCGCGCGCCGTCTCTCGTCGCGGCAAGTGTCTGCATCGCAGCGTCGCTGCTGCTGCTCTGGCCGCTCCTCACTGGC
This sequence comes from Gemmatimonadaceae bacterium, assembly GCA_031419135.1. GTDB lineage: Bacteria > Gemmatimonadota > Gemmatimonadetes > Gemmatimonadales > Gemmatimonadaceae > Gemmatimonas. The sequence goes on along the minus strand of JANOKE010000397.1, from coordinate 10,434 downwards.
CAGATCATGTTCGGCGGCGCGCATTCGGACATGTTCATTGCCGGATATTCGTTTCGTTTGTTCGGCGCGGAGATGTTCAAGACGTCGGGTTCGATTCCCCAATGGAATCCGTATCTGTTTGGTGGTCTGCCGTACATCGCCGCGATGCATGGCGACATCTTCTATCCCACGGCCTGGCTGCGCTGGATCATGCCGGTCGATCTGGCCATCACGTGGGGAATGGCGGTGCACTTTGTGCTGGCGGGATGGCTCACGTATCGTTTCGCGCGCGCGCTTGGGCTGTCATGGGGTGCGTCCATCGTGGCCGGTATCGCCTACGAGATGACCGGTATTGTGGCGTCGCAGATGAGCCCCGGACACGACGGCAAGTTGTTTGTCTCCGCGCTCACGCCACTGGCGTTCTGGGTGCTGCTGCGCGCCATCCGCGGACAGCAACGGTGGGCCTTCGGCGTATTCGCTTTCGTCGTTGCCCTGGCGGTGTTGGGGCACTATCACATGTCGTATTTTCTATTGATCGCGCTGGGTCTGTGGACGCTGTTTCTTGCGTTCTGGGACAGCGAACGCGCTCTTGGCAGCAATCCATGGATGTCGCTGTCGCTGGCGGCCCTCGCCGTCGGTGTCGGTCTGGCGATCACCGCGCTGCAAGTGATGCCGTTCGTCGAGTACATCAAGTACTCGCCGCGCGCCGAGGGCGGGCCAAACACCGGTTGGGCATTTGCCACCAGCTACGCCCTGCCGCCCTCGGAGATCTTCACTGCCATCCTGCCGCAGTTCAATGGCGTGCTGGAGCAGTACTGGGGGCGAAACCCTTTCAAGTTTCACACCGAATACCTGGGATTTCTGCCACTCGCACTCGCGGCGCTCTCGTTTGGCGATGCCGCGCGTCGGCGACTCGTGTTCGCCTTCACGACTGGAGCGCTGCTCTTTCTGCTCTTTTCCTTCGGCGGACATACCCCGTTCTACCGACCGTTCTTCGAGTTGCTGCCGTTGCTCAGCAAGATCCGCGCGATGGGAATGGTGTTCTATCTTGTCGCGTTCCCGGTAGCGATCCTCGCCGCGATTGGTTTCGACCGCGTGTTGCGTCGAGCGGTCCCGCTTCGTTCCATGCTGATCGTGGTGAGCGGCTTTCTGGCGATTTCACTACTTGGCGTTTCGGGAGCATGGCAGGGGTTGGCCGATGCGCTGGCCATTCCCGAACGGTCAGACGCGGTCGCTGCGAACGCGCCCGCGCTTCGCATCGGTGCGCTACGACTGCTGGCGTTTGTTGTCATCGGTGGCGCCGTCCTGACCGCCATTGCGTCGGGGCGACTCAAGGCGGCTGCCGCCGTGCCGGCAGTGGTGGCCGCGATGTCCATTGATTTGTGGAGTATCGATCGAGCCTTCTACCAGTTTTCGCCACGTGCCAACGTGCTGTTCGCCGACGACGCGGTCACGACGCACCTGCGCAATACCACACCACCGTTTCGTGTGATTGACGTCGGAAACAGCTACGGTCAGTCTATCCTGATGAAGTATCGCATTCCCAGTGCGCGCGGCTATCACGGTTTCGAACTGCGCGCCTATGATGAGTTGGGCGGACACGACGAAGGCTGGCGAAACCTGGGTTCGCCCAATCTGATTGACTTGCTGGCCATTCGGTTTCTGATTCTGGACAAGGTGGACTCGGTCGCTGGCTTTCATCAGGTCGTCGGATCCACGAACACGTCATTCGGCACCACGGCGGTGCTGTACGAGCGCGACGTGGTGCCTCCGTACGCGCGTGTGGTGCTTTCGGCGGCGAAGGTGCCGGAATCGCAGGTGGTCTCCACCGTGGTCGACTCGCGCTTTTCTGTGAATGGCGCTGTCCTGCTGCCCGACACGTCGACGGCCCCGACAGCGCAGGCTCAACCACCATTCCCAGTGGCAACAGCGCGGGCCACCGTGACCGACTGGGCGCCGGGTCGCATGACGGTCGTGCTTGCTGGAGCGGAAGCGGCGGCGAGTCATCTGCTCATTTCGGAGAACTGGTATCCCGACTGGCACGCCTCGGTGGACGGGAAACCCGGCGTAGTGCGTCGCGCAGATCACACGCTATTGAGCGTGGATCTGCCGGCCGGCGCGAAGTCGGTGGAGCTGGTGTTCGACTCGCCAACGTACGCCAAGGGGAAATTGGTGAGCGTGCTGGGGTTGTTGATCGCGGCGACGATGACGATTGCGCCACTGGTGATGACGAGACGCCGGGTCACGTGAACGGGGTGCTGTGGCGCGACATTCGCTACGCGCTGCGATCACTGAGCCGGGATCGCGCGTTCGCATTCCTCGTGGTGTGTACGCTCGCACTCGGCATTGGCGCCGCCACCGCCATGTTCAGTATCTTCTATGGCATTGCGCTGCGCGCAACGCCGGTTGAGCAGGACGCCGACGTGATGGTGATGTGGACGGCGCCGCCGATGCACCGTGCCGATCACTTGCCGGTCAACTTCGCGGACTTGCAATCATTCCAACAGCGCACGCGCGCACTTCGCGCGGTCGCTGGGGTGTCATTCCAGGGCGCGGTCGACGTCGTCATGCAGGATGCGGAGCGAGCCGTGCCGCTCGCTGCCACGTGGGTCACTGGCGGCTTTTTCCCACTTCTTGGCATCACGCCCATTCACGGTCGCACGTTGCATGCGACAGATGACACGCCGGGCGCGGCGCCGGTGATGGTGATCAGCCATGCCTTCTGGCGCAACCAGTTTGGTGGGTCGGCGGACGCAATCGGGAAGGCGCTCACGTGGCAGGGTCGGCGCGTTGAAGTGGTCGGCGTGCTGCCGCGCGGCTTTGAATACCCCAAGGGCGTTCAGGCGTGGTTGCCCGTGATGCCATCGTTCCCGGCAACAGCTGATGCGAACGAGACATCGGCGGGCGCGATGGTTTTCGATGTGGTTGGCCGCCTTCGGCCGGGCTACACCATGCTCACCGCGCGAGCCGATTTTGACGCGTTTCTGCGCGCCGGTGACGTCCAACGCCCCGCGGCGAAGCGCGGCATGAAGCCAGTCGTGCTCACACTCCGTGATCGCATGGCGGGCGAGGTGCGTCCTGTTCTCTGGACCGCGTTGGCAGCGGTTGTCCTGTTGCTGCTTATCGCGTGCGCCAACGTTGCGAATCTGCTCCTCATTCGCACGTCGACACGCGCCCAGGAGCTCGCAATCCGTGTCGCGCTTGGCGCCAGTCGATGGCAATTGATTCGCCAGTTGCTGACCGAGACCGGCGTACTCGCACTGGCTGGCGGCCTCCTCGGCACGGGGCTCGCTATGGCAGCGGTTCGCGTGCTCGTCGCACTCGCGCCTCCGGAACTGCCTCAGCGCGAGCTGATTGTTATCGACACCCACGTTTTGAGCGCGGCGCTCGGCATCACGACTACAGCGATGCTGCTTTGCGGTCTCGTTCCCGCCGTGCTCGCCACGGGCGACAATCTGGGTGTGCGGCTTCGCAGCGCACTGGCTGCCCCTACGGACTTGCGCACGATGCCTCGCTTGCGGCATGCGCTGGTGGTCGGTCAGGTCGCTCTGTCCGTGATGGTCGTGATCAGCGCGGGGCTGGTATTGCGTAGCGGGCGAACGCTCGCGCACGTCGACATGGGTTTCAACCACGAGCGACTCCTGGTGTTTGAAACGACACTGCCCGCGAACGCGATGCCTGACCACGCACGCCTGATTGTTTTGCAGGAGGCCATGATTGCGAGAGTGGCCGAGCTGCCCGATGTCCTTGCCGCGAGCACCATGCCGAAGTTGCCCTTCGCTGCACAGGGTGGTTGGCTTGCCAAGTACAGCGGTGACGGACAGTCCGTCGTGGCGCAGGCGAACAATCCATGGGTCAATTTCGAGGTAGTCGGTCCCGGCTATTTTCAGACGCTCGAATTGCCCGTGACGCGCGGACGGGCTTTTGATGAGAACGACCACGAACGCGCCGCACCGGTGGCGATTGTGAGCGAAGCCATTGCCCGCCGTACCTGGCCGGGGATTGATCCGATAGGAAAGCGCCTCAAGCTCGGCACGGCGGACGAACCCGGAAACTGGATCGCCGTGGTGGGTGTGGTTGGTGACACCCGATATCACGAGCTCACCAGTCCGCAGCCAAGCCTCTACCTCCCGACTCGGCAGTTCGGCGGACCAGTATCCATGACGCTTGCCGTACGCACACGTGACGACGATGCGCGTGTGATTGATCAGGTACGCGCGGTTCTGCGAGCGCTGCACCCCGACCTGTTGATCGCTCGAGGCGGCGCTATGTCGCACCTGATCGCCGCGCCATTGGCACGTACGCGTTTTGCATCGCTGTTGCTCGGGACATTTGCGATGGTCACCCTGTTCCTCGCACTGGTCGGAATGTACGCCGCGCTCGCCTCTACCGTGCGTCAGCGTTCACGCGAAATCGGTATCCGCCTTGCCCTTGGCGCCAGCGCGTCCATGGTGCGCGGTCTCGTATTGCGCCAAGCCCTGCGACTCGCCGCAATGGGAAGCGCGCTGGGGATCGGCGTCGCATTCATCACGTCGCGGTTCTTACACTCAGTGCTGTATGCAACCAGCGCGACCGATCCGGTCACGTACATAGCAGTGGCGGCGCTCGTTCTCAGCGCTTCCGCGCTCGCCAGCTGGTTGCCCGCGATCCGCGCCGGTCGCGTGAGTCCCATACAGATGATTCGTGCCTGACAGGGGCGCCGGAGTAGGCCACGTAAGCGCCAATCATGATGGCGTGGCATGCTGGTACACGATGGTCAAGACACTGGGCACGAACACCGTCGTGCCCTGAGGATAATCGTTTACCCTTGCGCCTCCTTCGTTTTTAGTATATCCTAATTTATTGGGTAGTCGACCATAAACAAATACGGTGTCAGTACCAGACCATTCATCGCCCTCTTCATGAATTTCCCACCGATGCGTCGCTGGCCATTTCTGGCGTTGATCTCTGCCACCGCGGCTGTCTTGCTGTCGGCGTGCAGTGACCCGTTCCTTCCCGGCGCGCCCGAGGCGAGCACCACCCTCGATGGCCCCATCGACGGCCTGACAGCAAGCCAGGTTGCCGTGCATGCGCAGGGTGACGCCGAGTTTGCCAGTCGCTTCGCGCCTGCAGACGGGCTCGGTCCGCTGTTCGTGGCGACCTCGTGCGAGTCCTGTCACGTGGGCGACGGCAAGGGGCATCCGCTGTTCGACATCACGCGCTTTGGCCGAGTGCTCAGCGGCGCGTTCGATCACATGAAAAGCGAGGGCGGTCCGCAGTTGCAAAACCGCGCGATTCCCGGCTATCTGGCAGAACGTGTTCCTGCTGGCGCCACGGCAACAGCGAGGTTTACGGCGCCCAGTGTGACCGGACTCGGATATCTCGAAGCAGTCGAGGATGCAACGATTCGCGCGCTCGCCGACCCCACCGACGCGAATGGGGACGGCATTTCGGGTCGGCTGTCGTTGGTCGACTCGTCCGACTTCATCGCTGACATCGCTTCAGTTTCCACCATCGCTGCTGGCGCCGCCACGACGCGCCATGCGCCGATCGACGGCAAGTATGTTGGTCGCTTCGGCAAGAAAGCGCGCACCATCAACCTGTTGCATCAGTCGGTGTTCGCCTACTCGGAAGACATGGGGATTACCAGTGACTTGATTCCGCGCGACCTGTACAATCGCCAGGTCGGCGCGCAGGGCGGCGACGGCGTGGCCGACCCGGAACTCGCCACCAGTGTGCTGAACGCCGTGGTGTTCTATTTGCGCACGTTGCGTGCGCCGCCGCGACGCGATGCCGATTCACCACCGGTACGCGAGGGTGAGCGATTGTTTGCACAGGTGGGTTGCACCGGGTGCCACGTCACCACGCTGCGCACGGGGCGTTCGGATATCCCGCAGCTCAACAACATCGGATTTTCGCCCTTCACAGACTTGCTGCTGCACGATATGGGATCCGAGCTCGACGACGGGTACACCGAAGGCGACGCATTGCCCTCAGAGTGGCGCACCGCTCCGCTGTGGGGCGTCGGTCTCGCCGAGCGCGCACAGGGCGGCAGTGCGCACTACCTGCATGATGGGCGCGCCAAGTCTCTGCGTGACGCGATTCAATTCCACGGTGGCGAGGGGACGCGGAGTCGCACGGCGTTCAACGCGCTCACCGCCGAGCAGCAGGAACGCCTGCTCGCCTATCTGCGTTCGTTGTAATGCACAATCGTCGACGTTTCCTCCACCAACTTGAACTTCTTGTCGGTGGCGTCGTGTGCGGCGGGCTGTTCGGAATGCTTGGCGGTTGTGCGGCTCGCATGCGCTACGCGACGCCAACCGTCGTCGGCGATCGACTGGCCGTTCCAGCGGCCGACGTCGAGGCGGCCGGGCTGCTGGTTGAGGTTCCGGGCGCTGATCTCCCGATCTATCTGCGTCGGAATGTCGTTGGCGATTACACGGCCGTCTCCACCCGTTGCATGCATCGTGGCTGCCAGGTGGAGCCCGGCGCCGCGAAGCTGGTGTGCCCGTGTCACGGCAGCGAGTACACGTTTGCCGGCGACGTTTTGCAGGGGCCAACCGAGCGCGCGCTCACGCGTTATCGGGTGACCAGCGACCGCGAGACGGTGTACATCCACCTGCTGCCTGAACGCCAATCATGATCCAACACCAACGCCGTCGCGTGGTGCACGCGGCAACGCTCGCGCTTGTGGCGCTTTCCGTGACATTCGTGTGGTCTCGACCTGCTGGAGCGCAAAGGGATACGGCGCGCGCCGACAGCACGCGACGCGCCCCCACCACGGTATCACGCGCCGACACGACCGGCGTGCAAGGCAGCATCTACAGCCGACCATTCATTGGCGGCGCAGGACAAACGTCCATTGGCGGGTACGCGGAGGGCAATACCAACTACTTCGTTGAGGATGGCATTGGCGAGGGTTTCTCCATGGAATTGCGCCGATTCAACATCTTTCTTTTCTCGGCAATTGGCCCGCGCCTGCGCTTCATTTCGGAGCTCGAATTCGAACACGGCACGGAAGAAATCGCGTTGGAAACTGCGCTGCTGGATTTCCAGATCGATCCCGCGCTGGTGCTGCGCGCGGGCATCCTGCTGGCGCCGATCGGTGGATTCAATCAAAACCATGACTCGCCACGGTGGGAGTTTGTGGATCGTCCGCTCGTATCCACACGCATCATCCCGTCCACGCTGTCCGACGTGGGCTTCGGCGCCTATGGCCGCGTGCCGTTGCGCATCGGAACGCTCACGTACGACGCGTACCTCATCAATGGACTGGGCGACGGCGTGGTGCAGAACAACGAAGGTCGCACGTTGCTTGCGGCCGGCAAGCGCGCGGATCAATTCGGAGAGGACAATAACGGCTCACCTGCCTTCTCCTCGCGGGTGGCGTTGCAGCGGCCCGGACTCGGAGAACTCGGACTGTCGTGGTACAGTGACGTCTACAACTCCTTTCGGGCCGACGGCGTCGCGGTTGATGAACGGCGACGGCTGTCCCTGGCCGCACTCGATGCTGCAGTTGCCGTTGGTGCCCTCGCCCTGCGGGGCGAGATCGCCGTCGCCCGTATCGACGTGCCGGTGTCGCTGGCCGAAGTCTTTGGCAACCGACAGTGGGGCGCCCATCTGGACGCCGTGATCCCTGTCTGGCGTCCGCGCGTATCCGGGCTTCGCAACGCGACCGTCAACGCGGCGCTGCGCGTGGAGTATGTGGATTACAACGTGGGGACGTTCAGTTCGACGACGCGTCCTATTCGCGACGATGTGTTCGCGCTGGTGCCTGGGCTGAGCTTTCGCCCCGCGTCGGGCACGGTATTCAAGGTGAACTATCGTCGCCATTGGACGCGTGACCTGCTGGGCAACGCGACGGCGCGGCTGGGCGGGTACCAGGTGGGGATGGCCACGTACTTTTAGCGGGCGCTGCAGCGCTATTCCTCCATGAGCAGATCACCACAGGCGACGATCTTGTTCATGTTTGTCGCCGATTCGTGAACATTCACATAGTAGCTCCCGCTGTCAGGAAGGGCGACCCGCAAGGTCGCCTTGCCTTCGGCGGCACCCTTGGCATTCACGCGCAACAGCGCGTACGCAGTCGCGTTGCCGAACACGGCGCCGCCCTTGGCGCAGCTGCCAATGTGGACGTGCCACGGGCGGGCGACGCCCGCAACGTCTCCCGTGTATTTCACGTCGGCATCAGTCGTACCAGCAGTCTTGCCACCAATCATGCTGATCGCTCCACGAATCTTCGACCCGCTCTTGCCCATGACGATGCCGTCCCACGCATCGTGTCGACGGGTCAGCCCATACGCCAGGGATGAGGAAAGGGTGAGCACGAGCGCGACGCCGACCATCGTTGTTCTGTGCACTAGCAGCTCCATGAGTTTTTGGAATGATGGAAAATCGCGTACACCTTACTTGATCTGCTGCAACGTCTGATACTCACCGCGGGTGTGCAACGTGATGCTAGCTGGGCTCGCCGACCGGTTGCGCCAGAACCAACCGTGCACGCCGTCGAACGCCGCCACAAGGTCACCCTGTTCTCCGTCTGACAGGCCACGTCCGTAGCTATGCGAAAACCCCTTCGCCGCTTTGGGTGGTTCGCCATGCGCGTTGTAGGTCACGTCGGGACTGGTCGCGCGCCACCGATAAGTCGCCGTCTGCCCCTTGCGCATGGCCAACTTGAGTTCGATGCCCTTGCCTGGAGCGAGCATCACCGTCATCGAGTCACGCCACGTCTGCCCGGACACCGCAGCACCCGGCGCCGCGCGCGAGTCTGTCGCGCCTGACGTCTCCACCGCCTCGACCGCCGTCGTTTCCTCCGCGTCACGCGCCAACGCTATCTTGATTCGGCCCTTCTCCGTCAGCCCCAACAGACGACCGATGCCCACCGGATCCACACCGTACTCGGCGGGCAGTACGAGCCCAACAAGTACCGCGCCGGCGACGGCGAGCGCCACCAACGTCGAGCGCATCAGTGTGCGTGATGACGGCAAGGTGTCCGGGATTTCATTGACGTCGTGCATGCGCTGCTCCGGTCCGGGACGGTCGATGAAAGAAACCGCGCGTTGGACTCCAGCGCGCTTCCAACCACTCGTACACGACAGGGAGCACGATCAGCGTCAGGAATGTCGAGCTGAGCAAGCCGCCGATCACGACCGTGGCCAACGGACGCTGAACCTCGGAGCCGGCGCTCGTGGATATCGCCATCGGAATAAAACCCACGCTCGCAACCAGCGCCGTCATGAGGACGGGACGGAGCCGCGTCACCGAACCTTCCCGCACCGCCTCGTGAAGATCCTTCCCCTCGTCGCGAAGCTGATTGATGTAGGCCAGCAGCACCACCCCGTTGAGTACCGCGACGCCGAACAGCGCGATGAACCCGACAGACGCGCTCAAGTTGAGATTGAGCCCGCGCAGCCAGAGTGCGCCGATGCCACCGACGAGCGCGAACGGCACGTTCAGCATTACCAGCAACGCCTGACGCCCGTTGCCAAAGCTCGCATACAGCAAACCGATAATAAGCAGCAGGACGAGCGGGACGATCAGCGTGAGCCGTTGCATGGCGCGCTCCTGATTCTCGAACTGGCCGCCATAGGTCACGAAGTATCCGTCGGGCAGCTGAACCCGTTTACTCACTTCCTGACGAACCTCCGCAGCAAATCCACCGAGGTCGCGCCCACGCACGTTGCTCTGCACGATGACCATGCGTTCGCCGTCCTCATGGGTGATCAATTCGGGCCCTTCAACCACGCGGACGTTTGCGACCTGAGAGAGCGTGACCTTGGCGCCGCCGGGTGTGGGGAGAAGCAAGCGACCGATCGCGTCGGGCGTCTGCCTGTACCCTTCGGCCAGTCGGACCACCACCGGAAAACGCTTCCGCCCGTCGATGATTTCCGTGGCCACCACACCCCCGATTCCTCCCTGCACCGCGCGACGTACATCGGACACATTGAGCCCGTAGCGCGCGAGCGCCGTCCGATCGAGGCCGATTTCGACCTGCATGGCCCCGGCACTCACGTCAACCGACACGTCGGCCGCGCCGGAAACGGTCTCGATGACCTTTCGCACGTCCGCGGCTTTCTCCTGCAGTATTTCCAGGCTGTCGCCGAACACCTTGACGCCAAGTTCCGTTCGCACGCCGGAAATCGCCTCATCCAACCGCATCGCCATGGGGGCGGTGAAGTTGTAATCGATGCCGGGAATTTGCGAGAGCGCCGAGTCCATCTGCACGATAAGCGCTTCCAATGACGCGACGGTCCATTCGCTCCGCGGCTTGAACGTGACATACACATCGCCGGCATACAGTCCCATCGTTTCCGTCGCCAGTTCGGGTCGCCCCATCTTTGTCACGATACTCCGAACTTCCGGGAAACGCATCAGCGTGAGTTCGACTTCACGGGCAATGCTCATGCCCTGCGGCAGCGACGTGCTGGGTAGACGACGGGTCTCGATGAGCATTGACCCTTCGTCGAGCTTCGGCAT
>JANOKE010000396.1:0-1015 GCA_031419135.1 Gemmatimonadaceae bacterium | reverse complement strand
GCCGAAGAGGAGCACGCCATTGCGGAGTGGCTGCGCGAGCGGATCGCCGAGGGCGTGCATCCGGGTGAGATTGGGATGTTCGTGCGCTCGCGACATGAGGTGGCGCGTGCACAGGGCGCGCTTGCGGCGGCAGGGCTTGCCTATACGACACCTTCACCGGGCGTCGACGCCGAGCCGGGGAAGGTGCTGCTGATGCCGATGCACCTGGCCAAGGGCATGGAGTTTCGTGTCGTGGTGGTCGCGGCGTGCGACGAAGACGTGCTGCCACTTCAGGAGCGGATTGAGTCGGTGACCGACGAGTCCGACCTTGAGGATGTCTACAATACCGAGCGGTATCTGTTGTACGTGGCATGCACGAGGGCGCGGGACTCTCTACTCGTGACGGCGGTAGCGCCCGGATCGGAGTTTCTCGCGGATTTGAAGCCGCGACGCAACGTGCCTTTCGATCAAAGTGGTCGCGCTCGCCCCACCAGTGTCTCACCCGCCCCCATCCGCATCACGTAATCCCGCCCCTCCCGCCGCACCCCCTGCCGATTCCAGCGCACCTCCTTCCCCTCAAACGGATCCCGCAGCCGCAATACGCCACCGGCGGTACTCACCACCCGCACGCTCACCGTGCGTCCCGCCGCTCGCACGCCGCTCACCCGAAACCCGCCCTCGGCACGCAGTTCGCGAAACGACACATCAGGCCACCGCGCACTCACCGCCGGAAACACCCGCACCACACCGCCCCAGCTCTGCAGCAACATCTCGTGCGCGGCGTGCAAGGCCAGAAAATTCCCCTCCAATGTGAACGGACGGTACTTGAACTTGGACAGCCCGGTGCCACTCTGATCACCGTTCGCATGGAAACCGTTCCGCAATATGAACGCTCGGCGATAGTTCTCAAGCTGTTGTAACGCCTCCTCGCTGCGCCCGACCCGCGCCAGCATCGCGCTATACCACACGAAGCTGTAACCCACCCACGCGTCGCTCCCGTACTGCTTCAACTGGTCGAGCGATCGCTGCACCACCG
>JANOKE010000395.1:0-3762 GCA_031419135.1 Gemmatimonadaceae bacterium | reverse complement strand
GTCTCCACAAGCCTGGCTCCACCGTTACTGGTGATGATTACTCCTCGCTTCACCTGCACCGAGGCCCCATGTGCATCTCACGCCGCCGACGCCAGCGCCGCCTGCAGGGGTCGTGCACGCGTGATGTGCGAAAGACCCAATTCGTCGCGGGCGTGCGCACCGAGCGCGTCATGGGCGGTGAGTTGTAGGGCGACCTGCCCAGCCAGCTCCGGGGTGAGGCCGCGGCCCACGTATATGCCAGTCAGTTCGGAGAGTTCGAACACTGGATCGGCAGCGAGCTCTCGACGTTCCAGCTCGAGGTCGGCCTGTTCGGTGTCCGATTGCGAGCTTACGGAGACATACTCGCCTGCCGCCATCGACAGCGCGCCCGCCACCAATCCAGCCAACGCGGCCAGCAGCACGGGCTCGCGGGCTGATTGTGCCGCCGCCACTCCGACGACAAGGCTGCTGGTGGAGATCAGACCGTCATTGGCGCCAAGGACGGCGGCGCGGAGCCAGCCGATGTGCGCGGTGCGGTGCTGTTCGCGATGTGTCATATCGTCACGGGTGTCATAGGGTCTTCACAATCTACCTGGTCATTTTCGCGCGTTGCGTCAAACGCCATATGCGCTTCGCCAACTGCCGTGCATCTTTCAACGATCAGTCCGTTCGAAACCGTCCGATTCGGAGCGTGACCAATGTCCATGATGCGTCGTAGTCTGCTGGTCGCGCTCGCGTTGCCTCATATGCAACTCGTCGCGCAAGATCGTTCGCAGTCCCGATCGATGGTGTCGTCTGCGTTGGGTGTCGTGGCCAGCGAGAGCGTGCTGGCGTCACAGGTGGGGGCGCGCGTGCTCGAGCAGGGCGGCAATGCCATCGACGCCGCCATTGCCACGAACGCCATGATGGGACTCGTGGCGCCGATGAACGACGGCATTGGCGGCGACCTCTTTGCGATCGTGTATATCGCGAAAACCGGCAAGTTGTACGGACTGAATGCGTCGGGTTGGGCACCGGCCGGACTGACGGCCACCTACCTGAAGGCCAAGGGCATTACCACCATGCCAACGCGCGGTATCAACAGCGTGACGGTACCGGGTGCCGTGAACGGCTGGGACAAGCTTCTCACACGATTCGGCCGCAAGACGTTCGCGCAGGTACTCGCCCCTTCCATCGACTACGCCACCAACGGATTTCCGATTGGCGAGGTGGTGAGCGTGTATTGGCGCGACAGCGAAAAAGATCTCCGGGCCGACGAGCCTGCCGCCCGCACGTACCTGATCAATGGGCGTCTGCCGCTGGCGGGCGAAATCTTTCGCAATCCCGATCTGGCGTGGACCTATCGACAGATTGCCACTGGCGGCCAGGCCGCGTTTTATCGCGGGGCCATCGCCCGGAAAATCCTCGCCACGTCTACGCGTCACGGCGGCACAATGACTGCAGCGGATCTCACACAGTTCGACAGTGAGTGGGTGGACCCCATTTCCACGACGTATCGCGGTTGGACCGTCTTCGAGTTGCCGCCCAATGGGCAAGGCATCGCGGCCCTCGAAATGCTGAACATCATGGAGACTTTTCCGCTTGCCGCCGCCGGACACAATTCCCCGAAGGCGCTCCATCTGATGATCGAAGCCAAGAAGCTGGCCTATGCCGACATGCAACGCTACGACGCCGATCCACGCTTTGCCAAGGTTCCCGTGGACGCGATGCGGTCGAAGTCGTACGCTTCGGCGCGTGCCACGCTGATCAACGCAGACCGCGCCGTGTGCAACGTTGGCGCCGGCACCGCCAGTGTGACGGATCATGGCACGACGTACATCAGCGCGGTGGATCGCGAGGGCAACATGATTTCGTTGATCCAGAGCAATTACTCCACGGTTGGCTTTGGCTCGGGACTGGCCGTGGGTGGCGCCGGCTTCGTGTTGCACAATCGCGGCGGCGGGTTCACGCTCGATGCCAGCAGTCCGAATCTGCTGGCCGGTCGCAAGCGTCCGTTGCACACGATCATTCCCGCGTTCATGGAGAAGGACAAGGTCCGCATCGCGTTCGGGATCATGGGCGGCTGGAATCAGGCACAGGCCCACGCGCAGTTTGTGTCCAACATCGTGGACTTCGGCATGAACGTGCAAGGCGCGCTGGACGCGCCGCGATTTTCCAAGGAGACATTCGATGGGTGTGATGTGAACTTTGAATCACGCATTCCGGAGTCGACGCGCAACGCGCTGGCCGCGCTCGGCCACCAGATCGTGATGCGCGGAGATTTTTCGTCCACGAGAATGGGGTCCGGACAAGCCGTGCTGCGTGATTTCACATCGGGCGTGAATTTCGGCGCGTCGGATCCACGCAAGGATGGTGCGGCGATTGCGGAGTTGCGGGGGACGGGGCGGAAACGCTAGTTCCGCGAGTTTTCCATTCGGTAAACAACAACATTGAACCGCAGGGGACACAGAGGACGCTGAGGAAACTGGTGCTTTCGTCGGCGCCGGATGCGGTGGGGAATACCAACGATTTCAACCGCTAAGGACGCCAAGGACGCAAAGAGACTCCTTGTTTCGGGACTTCGTGTGGGTGAATTGTACGTCCAACGGCTTTGAAGGCCGCGGAACAGGCGCCGATCGCGCGGTACGATGGCAGCAAGTGGATCGGGTGCGCCGTTGACGTGTTCGTACCGTCGTGGCCCGAGCGCGCCTGAACACCTGGACGCTCTGGTCGGCCTGAACCGCCATCCACCGAAACGCGCGGAAACAGGGGACACAACAAGGAAACCAATACCATGACGTTCGTTTCCGTGGATGGCAGTTGATGATCCGTCCGAACGTGTGTTCTCCGCGGTACGCCGTGTTCCTCTCCGTCGTAGTGACGGCCGAGGCGCCCTCGTCGGGACTTCGTATGGGCGAAGGCTTTCCAGTTCCGGAGGACTCCGTGCGCTCTGTGTGCTCTGTGGTTCAGGTGGTTCACTTCGCCGCTCAAAACTGGCAGGAACACCCTTCAAAATGCGCGGTTTCTACCCACACGAAGTCCCGAAGAGCCTAAAAACGTTGTCCTTGGCGACCTTCGCGTCCTTGGCGGTTCAATCCGTAGAACTCGCCTTGCACGATGGATTCCGCAAGGCAATGAATCATATCGTTCAGGTGTTCGTTGACGTACCTGCAGTAACTTCACAACGCTGTTCTCCGCGCCCTCTGCGTCCCCTGCGGTTCAATCGCTTTTATCGCAGTTTGTGATGATGAATGTGGACGTCGCTTGAGTCCTGACGCCGCGGCCGCATTCAAGGGCGGCCACCGAACGCGGGTGGTGCGCGGGTGGTGCATCGCACGCACCGGAGACATACTCCGGCACCCAGTGTTGCATGCCCGATTTCCGCCACGTACCCGCCTCATGCTCACGTTCCGCGTTTCGACGTCTCGTGCAGTGATCGCTGCGATCGCCACGCTCATGGCGCCGTGGCCGATCGCACCGGTCCTCGGCCAACGGGCACCGCGCGCAACGGCCGCCACGCCGGTTACGCCGCCGCCCTACAATCCCAAGCTCTACACCGATCCCGGCGCCACCAACCGCGACTTCAAGGCCCTGCGTTGGCGCCTGGTTGGCCCGTTTCGCGGCGGTCGTGTTGATGCCGTTGCCGGTGACCCCACGAAACCGTTGCTGTTTTACATGGGTTCGGTAAACGGCGGCGTGTGGAGAACGGCGAACGCCGGAATGACGTGGGACAATATCACCGACGGCAAGTCCGACATTTCCTCGGTGGGGGCGATTACGGTCGCGCCGTCCGACCCCAACGTG
>JANOKE010000394.1:0-1358 GCA_031419135.1 Gemmatimonadaceae bacterium | reverse complement strand
GACCAGAATTCCGTCGTGTTCGCCTTTGGCAATCGCGTCGCGTGCCGTTGTTGTCAGCCGTTCGGGCGAGAGTGTCCAATAGAGAAGGGCGGAGGTGTCCAGGACGACCCGACTCACGCGCCTTTCCACTCGCTGGCGGTGGGTTCGTCGAGATCTCCCGTCCAGGACAAGTTGCCGCGAACGTCGGAAAACGCCGTATCCACCGACGTCTTATCGATGAACGGGACGACCTTGAGCACCGGCTGACCGTCGCTCGTTACGATGAGTTCTTCGCCCGTCTGCTCGACCTGCCGGAAGTACTCCAGCATGCGCGCCTTGAGTGCACTCTTGGATATGATGACCATAGTCATAACTATAGTCATAGTGGATCAGTTTTGCAACCTGGACTAATCCAGTGCCTCGCGAAACAGCGCGACCAGATTGATGGTCAGCGCGTGCGGACCTCCGTCGAGAAACCGGGTGGCCTCGTCCTGGAACGCCTCCGTCGGGTGCAGGTAATACTGGCCGACAGGTCAGGATGTCGTTTGAAGCGGATCAGCAAATCGGTCATGGTCTGCAACCTGCCGCGTTCAGATGTCGTGCGTCACGGTGACACGTGCCGCCGCATCACCAAGTGCCGCCACGACCACGCCGAGTTTGGCGAACCGGGGATCGGCGGTGAGCCCTTGCACGTGACGCGCATAGATCTGCTGTGCGATCACCGCAACCTTGAACAGTCCGAACGCATAGTAGAACGACGTGTCACTCACATCACGGCCGCTGGCCACTCCATACGCTTGCGCCAATTCCGCTCGACGCAAACTGCCGGGCAGTGCCGTCACGCCCAGCCCCAGCATCGTGAAGACAGGCGCATCACCGGCCTCCACCCAATAGGCCAACGAGGTGCCAAGGTCCATCATCGGGTCACCAATGGTCGCCATTTCCCAGTCCAGCACGGCTACCACCCGATGCATCGTGAGCCGATCGAGTACCAGATTGTCGAACTTGAAGTCGTTGTGAATCAGAGTGCCCGTTCGATCGGGTGGCCGATGGGCCGCCAGCCATGTCGCGACGTGTTCCAGGTCGGGGACGTTGTCCGTACGTGACGCATGCCATCGGCGCGTCCAACCGTCCACCTGGCGTTCGACATAGCCGTCCGGTCGACCCAGCGCGGCCAGCGGTCCACTGGTGACATCCACCGCATGCAGCTGCGAAAGTGTCGATACGAATGTGTGCGAGAGATGCGCCAGTATGGTGGCCGCCGTGTCGGCGTTGGATGACAACGCGGAAGGGGCCGATCCGCGCAGGATCACCCCATCCACGTGCTCCATCAGATAAAACGGCGCGCCAATGACATTCGCGTCGTCGCATCGCGCAAT
>JANOKE010000393.1:0-7361 GCA_031419135.1 Gemmatimonadaceae bacterium | reverse complement strand
TCCCGAAACGTCAGGATGCCTCCGCGCACGCGTGGATTGAAGGCAAGCTCCTGACGGTCCTGCTCATTGAGCGCCTTCTCCACGAAGCCCGCTTTTTTTCCCCCTGGGGATTCGCGCTCCCCCCGTCGCAGCCACTGGCGCGAGTTTCTCGAGGCGCGTGATGCCGTGCTGGCCGTCCTGAGTCGCCCCCTCTTGCCCTCCGCCTTCCTCCACGCCGCCCCCGACTTGGGTCCGCTCCTGGCCAACGGCCCACGCACGCGGGCCATGTGGTGCGAAACGGCGCAGCCACTGCTCACTTCCTTAGGTTAGTGCTTATGCCGCTCTTCCCTCACCCCTTCACCTGCTCGCCCCTCCCGCCCTCACTCCTCAAAACACCTCAAACGACGACCTCTCGCGGCCGCACGGGATGATAGGCTCGCGGCAAAGCCGACATCCACCGTGGCCGACTATCTCCCGCGCCGCCGCATCACCATGCCGGGCGACCTGGTTGCCAACGCCGCACGGTTTCGGCGAGCCGCCCCACGGGCTGCGGCTCCACTGGCTTTCGGATCGACCCGTGCGTTCGCCGACGGTTCGAGCGAGGCCGGCGTTGGCCGCACCCGCATTGACGACGCCATGGTCATTGCCGCGCCCCCGCCCGGGTTCGACCCGGCGACGATGGTCGTGTTGTAACCCACGGCAAACGCGCCACCGACCGCATCGGGAGCGCCGGACACCGACCACAGCAAATCGCTGGTGCCCGTGTTCATACTCTGCCAACTGGTGCCGTTGTACCGGAGAATCGTGCCAAGGTCCCCCGTGGCGTAGATATCGAAAATGCTTGGACCCCACACGGATGTGAGCGCCTTGGCGGATCCGATGGAATACGGCGACCAGAGCGTGCCGTTGAAGCCGAACGCGAAACCAGCGACTCCATCCTGGTCAGCACCCACCGAAAGGATATTGGTGCCGCCGCTCATCCACACGCCAAACAGCGAGGTCACGGCATTCGGTTGGCTGAAGGTCGACCATGATGTGCCATTGTAGCGCATCACCAGGCCACCGGTGCCGGTTGCGTAGACTTCGTTCGCCGAAATGCCGTGCACGGCGAGCAGTGTGTTGGCACCAGACGTCGAGGCCTGCAGTGTCCACGTGGTTCCGTTGTAGCGCAGGATCTCACCGACGTCCGTTACCGCAAACACATTGGTGGCACCGCTGCCCCAGATCGCAAATACCCGGGCGGTAGACGGAAATGTCATTGCGGTCCACGCCGTCCCGTTCCATCGCAGCATGGTGCCGTTGTCGCCACCGGCGAAGGCGTCGGTGGCAGAGAGGCCCCACACCACGTACAGGTTTGCCAGAGACGGCGTTAGCTGACGCGTCCACACGGTTCCATTCCAACGGTAGACAAACCCGTACTCGCCCACGGCCCACGAGTTGTTCGCAGCCGTCGTCCACACATCAAGCAGGTCGGGGGCAAAGTTGAGTGTGGTCCACGCGGTGCCCGACAGGCGTTGAATCGAACCGCGTTGGCCTACGGCCCAGACGTTGTTGAACGGATCGAGAAAGATGCCAAAGACGGAAACAGCGTAGGTGGCCGACGACGACGTCAACGCGGATCCATCAAGCTGATAGACGCCGCTCTGGCCGGCGATGTACATGCGACCACCATTGGCGCCTGTTCCGCTCACCGCATAGAAGTCGTCGAGCACACCATTGCTGTTCACCACGGTCCAGGTGGTGCCGTCGAATTGCAGGACGCCGCCGAACTTGCCGACGGCCGTGGCGCGACCGCCGGCGATTCCGCACACCGCATTCAGATCATCGCCGAAGGGAACCGTCTGACGTTGCACCGTGGTGCCATTGTACCGGAGTACTTCGCCTTCGTTACCCACCATGATGGTATTGAGTCCCGACGACCAGACACCGTTCAGCCGCTTGGTGGAGTTGGTGGTGAGGGCAGACCAGGCGGTCCCGTCCCAGCGCAGGGCGACGCCGTTATCACCCACTGCATACCCGAGCGTGGCGTTCTCCAGCCAGATCGCACGCAATGTGCGTGTGGTGCCGGAGGCGAGCGTGCTCCACACCGTGCCGTTCCAGCGCGCCATCACGCCGTTCGTGCCCACCGCGATCAGGTTGTCGGACGCATTGCCATGGACGGCGAGAAATCGCGTCCCAAACGCGGCGCCGCTCGCACTGAGTGTCCAACTGGTCCCGTCGTAGCGGTAAATGTCGCCACCGCTGATGCCGCCGTTGATTGAGTTGATGGCGAAGGCGGAGAAGTTGCTGAAGGCAATGACCGAGACGAGGTCATCGTACAGCACGCCATTGAATCGTGTTGCTGCCCACTCGGTGGCCAGTCGAGGCACCACGGTCACCGTCACGGTGTCCCGTTTCGAGAGGTCGGCCTGCGAGGTGGCCGTGATGAGCGTCGAGCCGGCAGCAATCGCACTCACCAGTCCAGCCTGCGTGATGGTCGCGACCGACGAAGTGGACGACGTCCAGGTGACCGCCGTCGAGACGCCGGCATCGGCCGACACGGCAGCCGTGAGCATCAGGCTGGTGCCCGGATTGAGTCCAATGACGCGCTGTGGGATGCTCACCGCGATCGGTCTCGCGGACACGGTGACCGTCGCAGTGGCCGCTATCGTGGTATCAACGGTGGAGAGCGCCGTAATCGTAATCGAGCCAAGCGCTACCCCCGTCACCAACCCCGCCGCGTTCACGGTTGCCACGCTGGCGTTGCTCGAACGCCAGAGCACCGTGGTGGGCAACGCGCCGTCGGCCGTGACCGTTGCGGTGAGTTGCTGTGTGCCACCGATGAACAACGAAGACGACGCGGGCCCAACGGCGATGGCACGAATGATTGGCACGACGTTGATGACTGCGTTGCCCTTGAGAGTAGTATCGGCGATGGAAACCGCCGTGATCGTGGCCGTGCCGAAGGCCACGCCGCGCACCACACCGGTGGAACTCACCGTGGCCACTGCCGATGCACTGGTACGCCAGGTAACGACCGTACTCAGGCCTGCTTCGATGTTTACCGTTGCCACCAGCGTGCGACTTTCGCCCGTCGCGATGCTGGCACTGCTCGGAGCCAGAACAACGCCTCGCCCCGGCGTAACGGAAATCGTACCAGTCGCGGAAAAACGGGGATCAGCCACGGACGTCGCACGAATGATGGTGGTTCCCGCACTGACTCCGGTGACGACGCCGGTAGCGGCGACGGACGCGATTGTGCTGTTGTCGCTGGACCAGGTGACAGCCGTGGAGACACCTGGGTCGGCATCGAACGTCGCCGAGAACGGCTGGGTGTCACCGGCGCGGATGGAGGCATTGCTGGGATTCACCGCGATGGCCCGCACCCCGAGCACTTGCACGGGAATATCCGCGCCAATCGAACCAACCCGTGCGCGGATGACGGTGGCACCGGTGCTGCGGGCGGTAATGGTCGCGGCATTGCCGTTCGAGGCAACCGTGGCGACCACGGTATTGTCGGAAGACCAGGCGATGGTCGCCGACGTGACCGCCACGCCGTTGGCGTCGCGTGCGGTGCCCGTGACCGCCTGGGTCAGACCAATGCCGGTGAGCGTGACGTTGCCAACCGACAATTCGACGCGCGCCACCGGACCCGGACCAGTCGCTCCATCACCTCCGCCGCACGCCGCGAGTGCGGCGAGCAACAGGCCGTGTTGCAGACCGACGCGCGAACACAAGCGACGAAGGAGCATGGACCGGGTGATATTGCAGACAGATTGTGACATGGACAGTCAGCTCACGGAACGCGGCGCAGTCATCGCCGCTGGGTTGAGGATCTCGTCGAGCTGTGCTCGGGTAAGCACCCCACGCTCGAGAACCACATCGAAGACGCCGCGGCCGCTCTCCAGCGCGGTCTTCGCGATTTCGGTTGCCATTTCGTATCCAAGCACCGGCACGAGGGCAGTCACGATACCGATTGATTGCTCCACAAACGTGCGCATCCGGTCCGCATTCGCGGTGATTCCCGTCACGCACCGTTCCCGCAGCACCAGACAGGCCGCGCGCAGCATATCGATGCTGCGCAGCAATCGATAGGCGATCACGGGTTCGAACGCGTTGAGCTGCAGTTGACCGGCTTCGGCCGCCATGGTGATCGTGACATCACCGCCGATCACGTCGAAGCACACCTGGTTGACCACTTCGGGGATGACCGGATTGACCTTGCCCGGCATGATGGACGAGCCGGGTTGCATCGGTGGCAGGTTGATTTCTCCGAATCCCGCCCGCGGCCCCGACGACAGCAGACGCAGGTCGTTGCAAATCTTGGACAGCTTTGTGGCGGTGCGTTTCAATACGCCCGACATCTGCACAAATGCGCCAGTGTCGCTCGTGGCCTCAATCAGATCGGGTGCGGTGATCACCGCGACCTCGCAGATTGCGGCCAACCGGCGCGCGGCGATTTCCGCATACCCGGGCGGGGCGTTGATGCCGGTGCCGATGGCCGTCGCCCCCAGATTGATCTCTCGAATCAGCGACTGGGCTTCCGCCAGCCGATCGACGTCTTCCCGGAGGGTGTGGCCAAAGGCCCTGAATTCCTGGCCAAGGGTCATGGGTACGGCGTCCTGCATCTGCGTGCGGCCCATCTTGAGCATCGAGGCGAACTCGGCGCCTTTCACGTCGAAGGCGTCGGCCAGTCGCGCCAGCTCGGCGCGAAATACGCTCAGACTCTTGTGCAGTGCGATGCGAACGGCGGTAGGGTACACGTCGTTGGTGGACTGACTGAGGTTGACGTGACTGTTCGGCGAGATCACCTCGTACGTTCCGCGGGGTTGATTGAGCAGTTCCAGCGCGCGATTGGCAATGACCTCGTTGGCGTTCATATTCGTCGAGGTGCCCGCACCTCCCTGGATCATGTCTACCAGGAAGTGCTCATGATGACGACCTGCTCGAAGTTCACGCGCGGCGCGAATGATCACATCGGCTTCCTGGGTTCCCAGCAGACCGAGTTCGAGATTGGTTTCCGTCGCCGCTTCCTTGACGGCGGCGAGTGCTTCGATCAGCAGCGGAAACTCCCGCAGTGCGATGCCGGTGATGGGGAAGTTCTCAAGGGCACGCAGCGTCTGGATCCCGTACAGCGCGTCGTACGGCACATCGCGCGCGCCCAGCAAATCATGTTCCGTACGCACGCGGTGCCCGCTGAATCCAAGCGTTCGGCCCCGACCAACCAGCGTCGCATCGGATTGTCGCAGTCGCAGCGAAATCGCGCGCGCCGCGCGGGCCACCAAGGCGGCGTACAACTGCGGCGATTCACGGGTGATGTCGTCGAGTTGTGATCGCGTCAGCACCACCGCCGTTCCCGGCATGATCACGCGGGCGGTGGTGCCGTGTGCTGAATCATCGAGCAGGAGGCCTTCGCCAACCGCCTCTCCAGCACCCAATGTTACCAGTCGCGTGGTGCGACCGTCTGCGCCCTTCTCGATGGCCACGGCGCCAGTGATCAGAATGGCGAATCGCTGACGCGGTTCACCTTCGTGAAAAATGGCTTCGTCGAGAACCAGCTCGTGCGGTGTGACGTGTCGCGACAGCTTCCAGAGGTGGGCATCCGAAAAACCGTCGAGGAACGACGTGGAACGCAGCCAGTCGGCAATTTCGGCCGGAGTGGTCATGAAAGATCTTGAGGTGGGCCGAAGTCAGTCAGTCGATCGCCCGGAACCGGAAGATGCTCGCCGAGGGCCCGTGGCGTAACGTCCGCGTCCGAAAGCGAACCGTCAGTATACCAGCCAGATGACGATTGGGCCGGTGGAGAGACACATTCTGCGCCAGACTCACGCGGCCTCGCTACGGGCTCTTTCCTGTGGTATCGTCGAGGGAGTCCATTTCCTTCAACACGCCAGCGAACCGGAGCCCCAATCCGTGTCACTTTCCCGTCGCGAATTCCTCGAGCGCTCGGCTGCCCTTTCCGCCGCCGGGTTCCTGCCCCGCGATCATTTTTCCGATGATCTTCGAGCGCCGCTTCCGCCAAGTTCGGCTACCCCGGTCAATGGGTTTCGGGGTCGCCCTCTTGTCATCTCGTCGGCGAACGGGATTCGCGGCGTCAAGGTGGCGTACGACAACATCGTGAGAGGCGATGACCCGCTCGATGCGGTCATCGCCGGGGTCAACATCCAGGAACTCGACCCCGATGATCAGAGCGTCGGACTGGGTGGGCTGCCGAACGAAGAGGGCGTTGTGCAGCTCGACGCCTCGTGCATGCACGGCCCCACCAAGCGCGCGGGTTCGGTCTCGAGCATTGAGGACATTGCCACACCGTCACTGGTCGCGAAGGCCGTGATGGACTACACCGACCACGTCATGCTGGTCGGACCCGGTGCGCGCAAATTTGCCATCGCCATGGGCTTCAAACCACAGAACCTGCTCACCGAGAAGTCCCGACAGGACTGGATGCGTTGGAAGTCGCGGCTGAACGCCAATGACGCATGGCTCAACCATGATGAGGACATCAAAGTCAAGTTCACGACGGGCACGATCAACATGAATGCGGTGACCGCGTTGGGAGACATCGCTTCCGTGACCACCACCAGCGGCATGGCGTGGAAAGTTCCCGGTCGGATCGGGGACTCACCGATAATTGGGGCCGGCCAATACTGCGACAACGACGTTGGAGCGGCGGGCAGCACGGGTCGTGGCGAGGCGAACATCAAATCGTGCGCGTCATTCCTGGCAGTGGAGTTCATGCGGCAAGGGCTGGCTCCGCAAGCCGCGTTAATGAAGGTGCTGGAGCGAGTGGTGACGATGACTGAGAAGCGTTTGCTTGACGCGAGCGGGAAACCGACGTTTGACTTGGAATTCTACGCAGTGGCTAAAGATGGGCGCTATGCTGGCGCGACACTGTACTCAGGTGGGCGATTTGCGGTGTGCGATGAGCAGGGGGCGCGACTGGAGTCGGCGGCGTTCCTGTTCCGGCGCTGAAAGAAGAGCGCACCGGACCCGGTTACCTTTGACGAATGTCTGAATCGATCGATCCAACGGAGCACAAGCTGTACGACCCTCGTGCCGTAGAAGCCCACTGGCAAGCCGTCTGGGCAACCCGCGGCACGAACCAAATAGATCTCGATGGCGCCACGAATCCGTTCTACGCGCTGATGATGTTCCCGTATCCGTCGGCCGAAGGCCTGCACGTGGGCAATCTCTTCGCCTTCACCGGGAGCGACATTTCGGCGCGTTTCCACCGCCTGATGGGTCACGAGGTATTCCAGCCTCTTGGCTACGACGCCTTCGGCATCCACTCGGAGAATTACGCGCTCAAAATCGGCGCGCATCCGATGGAACTCACGCCCAGAAACGTGGCCAATTTCCAGCGTCAGCTTGAGCGCGCCGGCCTGATGATCGATTGGCGAAGCCGG
>JANOKE010000392.1:0-12186 GCA_031419135.1 Gemmatimonadaceae bacterium | reverse complement strand
CACCGCGGCGCGCGCCTCGTCGGGCGTCGCCACCTTGATCGCTGCGGCGTATCGCGTGGTCGGACCATCGATCATCGGACCCGACACGAGCATGCGCGGGCCGATCAAGTGATGCGCAGCAACACTGTCCCGTGCGGCGAGCGTTGCCTCGAGATTGCTGCCCAAGTCGCGAACGCCGGTGACGCCGTTCACGATGAACAGAGGGAGCATGACCTCGTTGGTGCTGTGAAAACGCGCGGTGTCGTTCGTGAAGTACGCATGAATATGCATGTCCCACAGGCCGGGAATCACAAACATGCCGGTTCCGTCGATTGTCGCGGCAGCGCGCGTTGCCGGACTCGCATTCTCGATTCGCGCGATGCGCTTGCCCTCAATGACGATCGTCTTGCGAGATTGGAGTCGGCCGTTGGTGACGTCGACGATCGTGACGTTGTCAATCGTGATCGTTTGGGCCCGCAGCTGTGACGCCAGTGTGAGCAGGGCGGCGGCCAACAGTGTCAATCGCATGTAGGTCAATTTGCGCGTCGTTGATGGCTCAGGAGGAATGCCAGCGATGCTGCCTCGGAGGCGTGCAGCGGCTGGCTTTGCGTCGGCGGTAAATCTACGACTCTCACAGCCGGGCGCGCGACTCCGCGCCCAGAAAGGAGAAACAGTGTTGCTTGCTGTACGCGTTGGCCGCAAGTTGTCGGAAGGGTGCTGCAGGAGCGGTCGCGCCACGCTTCCGCGGCCTTCATTCGAGCCCATCGTCGGTAGCGGAATTGTTCACCCACGCCAACGTCAGAATCTCATGAAACCAGCGTTTGTACTGTTGGTGCTTGGTACAGCCTGTGCGCCGCATGTCGGGCCGTCGCTCGATCCAGTATACGCGTACTCTCAGCGCGATTCGATTGAGCAGGCCTATCGAGCGGGTTTTCGTGACGGCAGAAAGGGCGCGCTGGGAAGTAACGTAGCAGCCGCGGCCTCCGCACTGAGCCTCCCCGCGGGCCTGATTGCCATGCGAAGCTCTCGCGGTATTTGGATGATGCCGGCGGTGACAGGCAGTCTGTCGGCCGGATCGACACTTTGGGCGTTTCGAGAGAGACGGCGCCCGCTGCCATTGCCGCCAGACTCCATGAGGATAAAGAACGGCTTTGAGTCGGAAATCATGTGGCGCCGGTATCAGTTTGGATACCAGACATCAATAGACCAGCGTCGAGAGCGCGTCTTACAAATGAGTGCTCGCTCGCTCGGCGCCGCGATCGTGATCGGCGTGACCGTGGGCGTGCTGGCACATCGATGAGTCGACGCTGGCGTGTGCGCGAAACTTTGCAGCATCGGCGACTGACGATGGCGGATTTGCAAACCAGCCTGGGCCTGAACCAGAAGTTCGTAGACGGACGAACAGATTCGTGCGTTCTTGTCACTCGATGCCGAGCGTGCATCAGGTTGACGCGCCTTCAACAGGCTATCCGCATCCGAAGGACTCCACGGTAGTTTTCGTTTACCAAGTCACCACAAACACCAGAGGCATCATGCGCCAGCCCGTCACTCGTGCCCTCCTGCTCCTGCTCTGCGCCGCCGCCCCGCTTGCCTCGCAACAGCCAGTCCCAGCGCGACGCGCGGTATTGGTTACCGGCGCAAGCAGCGGCATTGGCCGCAAGATCACCGAGTTGCTCGCATCGCAAGGGCACTATGTCTACGCCGGTGCACGCAAAGCGGAAGACCTCGCGGCGCTGTCAAAGATCAAGAACGTGCAGGGTGTGAAGCTTGACGTGAATATCGATGCAGACGTTGCTGCCGCAGTGGCGACCGTACGCAATGGTGGGCGGGGGCTGCACGGCATCGTAAACAACGCCGGCATTGCGATCGTCGCTCCGCTCATCCATGTCGAGGAGAAGGAACTGAGATCATTGTTCGACGTGAATGTGTTCGGACCATATCGAATTACCAAAGCGTTTGCACCGCTGGTTATCGATGCGAAAGGTCGCGTGGTGACTATCAGCTCGATCTCGGGCATCCTGTCCGGACCATTCCTCGGCCCCTACAGTATGAGCAAGCACGCGATTGAAGCGTACGCTGATGCACTCGCGGCCGAGATGAACCCGTTGGGCGTGAAAGTCAGCCTGATCGAACCGGGCAACTATCGCTCAGAGATTGGACGCAACACGTCGGCGCAGGTCGAGGCTGCAGCGGCGCGCGCAAAGGGCACACCGTTCGAAGCGCAGATGCAGCGTATGGTGGCGGCCATGGGTAACTACGACAACTATCCCGAACCCGATGACGTCGCACAGGCGGCACTGCATGCGCTGTTTGATCCGGCACCGAAAATGCGCTACATGGTTGTGCCCGCCGCGCGACAGGCCGACGTAACAATCAACAAGGCGATTGAGGAGCTGGTGCAGCTCAACCAGGCGCACAAGTTCAGCTACGATCGCGAGACGTTGGTGCGAAAGCTGGACTCGGCGCTGGCACGGATTCGGTAGCCTACATACGTCTCGAGTAGCGCGACCGCCCTGCGCTACTCCGGCAAGATCGGTCCCACTCGCTCGAAGACGAGCGGCACCCGGTACATCACGGAATAGGTGAACGTCATTCCGTTCGAGGACCGCACGCCCCGATGATGGGGGGGCGCAATGCAGCTCGCTGCCGACGCGGCCAGCACGTCCTTGCATGGATATTCGACGTCGAATGCCACATATCCTTGGTCATAAGACAGTCGCAGCTCTTGCTCCTGCCGCTGGACGCCAGTTTCCCGGGGTCGTGACGTCACGAGCACTTCGACGCCGAAGCCGTCCTCATAGACGCGGATCGTGTCGGCGATCACGGTGAAATCTGTCATGCCGCTGCCGTTGCCGGCCGCTGGCAATGCGACACCGTTAACCGATCTCAGCGCATAGATACTTGTCAGGTCGCCATGCGGCCCTGTGTGTTCGCTGGTTCTACAGGCCCCCAGGGCCCCCATGGCAAGGGCAAGCAATCCGATGGCGAAATGGCGCGTCATGGTGTCCCTCCGTGCGGGTCGCGTTTCCTCTATCTCAACCGTACTCGGGGCTCGCGGCGTCACCGAATCGGTGTCGGCCTCACCACAGGTCTCATCGTCTACCGCACTCAAGACAGCAACCGCAGGCAGCACGGCCGGGACGCGCTGCTCGCGGGAGGCAATGCTTCGGCGGGGGCATGCTGGTTGGCGCGCTCAGTCCATACGAACACTGGCGTCGCGGAGATTGTAGCGCTACGACGCTATCGCACAGACTGACATCTCCGCGACGCGCGTCAGACCCCGCAGCGAGCACGGCTACGCATCGCGGTCTCGGCGCAGCAAAAACTCACCGGGACGTCGGTTGTCATACGTGAATCGGCCGGTCACTGTCGGTGGACGCGATACCCTCGAAGCTGACTTGTTCAAGCGAATCTTCCTCGGTGACCACGATGTCCTTCCGGAGTTGTCTGATCGTGGTCGGTTTCGCCGGGAGCGTTGCGACGGCGTAAGCAAGTGAGATCGCTAGCCAAGACGCCAGCAGCGCACTCAATTTGGAGAAGAAGCGAGCGCTGTGGCAATACTGGGACTACAGGCCTGTCACACCACGAGGATTCGTCATCGCTTCCCGTGGGCCCTTGTTCTGATCGGCTTCGTCGCGGTCGAGTCGCTCGTACTCGTGTTGAACTCCTGGCGCTGTCCGCTGACGGGGATTGCAGCACGATACACCGACGATCGCCGCGACAACTTCGACATCTATCTTCCGCAGTGGCTCGCGCGCTACAACAAGGAGATCTTCGGCTCGCTCTATGTTGTTGGCATCGCGTGGACGTTGATCGCCTGGTTGCGGTCGCGCGCCGCGTGATTCACGCGAACACGGGAGCCAACATCAGCGCGTCTTCCCACAACTGTTCGCGTCCAAGGACTACGGCCACGCCGAAGATTGCGGACCGCATGAGGCCGCCCACGGCACCCACCGCGAAGCGCTTGATCGACATATGATCAAGCCTGCGACGTCCGTCGACCACCGCGAGGACTGTTGAGAAGGAGATGCCGGCAGTCACCGCCCACGAGATGGTTTGTCCGCTTGGTGACGCGGCCGAGATGGTACTCCGGATTCGACCACGACTTGAGCCCGTGCGCGCGCACCAGCGAGCGCTCGTCAAGATCCTGGGACTGTGGTCGCCAATTCGATGGCCGCACGGGTGGCGGACAAATCCAGCACACGATCCGCGCGTCGCAGGTACTCGACTTTCGGATTTCATGACCGATCGACAGCGTCTGTTGGCGGCAATGCACGGAATCGCTGCACTAACTACCGAGGCGGTCGAACCTGCGCACGGTTTCTTTGGCACGATGTCCGTGCGAGACTGGCAACGATGGATGTACAAGCATACCGATCATCACCTGCGACAATTCGGGCTGTGACGACGCACGCTCACATCACACCTGAGACGGCGCTTCCGGATAAATCCCCAGCAACATGTCCGCCTCATCCATTGCTTCTACGTCATGAACAACGTCTGGCGCGAGTGAGAGCAGCGTGCCTGCATTCAGCACATGCACCGACTGTGACGTCCGGACGTGCAACGTGCCGCGAAGCGCGTGAATGGTGACCCACCCAGGGGCGGCATGGTCCGGTATGCGCCCATGTGTCTCGAACGCGAACAGCACCAGTCGCACAGGCCCCTGATGCATCAGCGCGATCTGGCGGTGCCCATTCGCGCCCGGCTTTGCCTCACTGCGCAGTGCGCGCAACGCGGCCTGGAGGTCGAGCTCGTGTTCGTCGCCGGCAAACCGATCGGATGGACGTGGGCGAAGGCGATCGTCAGTGTCAGACACGGATAGGGCTCCTGGGATGAGTGCGCTAAACATCGCGCCGCGCCGGGTGCGATGCCAATAGTCAAGGTTGATGCAGCCTACGTCATCCGACGTATGGATCTGCGCCTTGCTGCGCAGAGATTGGCCGCATCCTCTATCAGGAGTTCACCATGCGCGCCGTCTTGGCCCTGCTGCTGTTCGCGACGTTCCTCACGCCACTCACGCTCCTTGCGCAGACAGGCGGAAAGAGCCGAGGCGTGCAGGTCAATACCAATGTGGCTGTGCGTCTGGTCGACGGCTCCGTGATCTATGGCGTACTGGAGCGGCAGGACGCTGACTCTGTAGTCGTCACGGGATCTGCCGGTCGACTGGCATTCCCTGCCACGCGTGTGCGGCAGTTGAGGCCGGCTGGTGTCGCGCATGCACGGCCTGATGGAAACACCGAGTACTGGTATCCGAACGCGAACACCACCCGACTGTTCTTTGCGCCGACGGGTCGCACGTTGGCGCAAGGCGAAGGCTACTTCGCCGATCACTACGTGGTGCTGGGGAGCGTCGCCGTGGGTGTGACCGATCGATTCACCATGGGTGGCGGGAGTTTCCTCGTGCCGAACTCCGGGCTCTGGTTCGTCACACCGAAGGTCGGCATCGTGCGAAGCCAAAACGTCAACGTGGCGGCTGGTGTCTTGCTTGGTGGAGTTGACGGCGAGACCGGGGGCATTGGATTCGTGTCGTCGACGTTTGGCGGCGAGGACAAGAATGTCACGATCGCGATCGGCAACGCGTTCGCCGGCGACAAACTCGCCAACTCACAGATCTACATGTTGGGCGGCGAAACGCGTATATCGCGGCGGCTCACGCTGGTGACGGAAAACTATCTCATTCCAGGACTCACCAAGCCGTTCGTCTCATACGGTGTCCGCATTCTGGGCGAGAAGATGTCGGTCGACCTCGCCTTCATCAACTACACCGGCGATCTGGTATTCCCGGGCATCCCGTATCTGGACTTTGTGGTGCGATTCTGATCGCCGCGGGATGGCGCGGCGCTCGCGTGCTATCGTAACCGTGCGTCCGGGGGACCTTCCCCCCCGACAAGCCGCCCCGTACCTTCGCGGAGTCGAAGGAAACCACGAGCTCTCGCGCACATGCGACTGAATTCACGATGAAAGGCATGCTGAATGTTCCAGCCGCGGTCGCGTGGCTTCTTTCAACGGTTGTTTTGCTGGCTGAGGCGCAAACGCCAGTGAGAGAGCCCGTTTCGCCGGTGACCCGGGTGCCCGCCTCGTTTTTCGAGCTGTTGCGCGAAGAGGATCGCGCTGTGGCCCGCCGGTTCTATGGCAAATACATCGATGTGAAGGGCATGCCGGTCGTCGCTTCGGCTGTCGTAGCCGACGAAGCGCTTCAGCGGACGTACACGATCGTCACGCGAATGCTCGCTGGCCGGCCTGACGTGCTGCAGTCGATGGTGCGCAATCGGATGTATCTCATCATCATCGGCAAGGACCAAGTCTACACCGACATGCCTGAATACCGCGCCCACCCCAATCCCGTGTTCCAGAACGAGCGGGTGCGAGGGACTGGCGGCCGACCGACAAGCTTCGGCGAGGAGAACCTGCTCACGATGCCGATCGATCGGTATGACGACGAGAGCATCGGCGTGCACGAGTTCTGTCACACGATCGATGGAGCCCTCCGCTCGGTCGATTCGACCTGGACCGCTCGCCGTAATGCGGCATTTCAGAGCGCACGTGAGAAGCGCCTGTGGGAATACTCCTACGCCGGCAGCAACCAGGGAGAATACTGGGGCGAGGTCTGTCAGACCTATTTCGACACGCAGCGCGTGAACAACTGGAATCACAACTTCGTTGGCACGCGCGAGCAACTGCGCGACTACGACCCCGAGGGTTACGGGCTGGCGAGGTCGGCCTTCAATCTTACGCCGGTCAATGACTGGCGATACACGCCGCTCCGCACGCTGCCGAACGTCACCGCACCGCCGGCGAAGTTCCGCGTCGATCCATGGTACACGAAGTTCACATGGGCGCGGGAGTTTACTGTCGTTGGTCGCGGCGCCTCCGTCAACGCGATGCTGCAAGCGAACGACGTCGTGCGCAAGATGTTCGCGTACCGTCACGATATCCTGAAGGCCCTGATCGCCGACAGCGTCAAGCTCGTTGTCCTCGGTCGCAACGAGCGCATCGCCGACCTGCCGGAGTACAGGCGACTGACCGACAGGTCCGGCATTGACGTGCTGGCGCGCTCACACGACTATCTGCCCGCCATGAAGCTGATCGTGGTGCCCGAGGAGAATGTGCTTGGGCATCCGCTCGATCCGCGCGTCGGCGACAACGGTGTGATTCGCGGTTTCGCGCGAGCCCTCTATCACGTCACGGCACGGCGATCCGTAGACACCGTGCGAAACGCGTCGCCGCAGCAGTACGAACTGCGCGTGACGCGCATGGACATTCGATTCGATCGCCAACTGGACAGCCTGCACAAAGCGGCATTGGCGGCAGGCAAGTGGAAGAACACGGCGGCGCTGCTGGACCGCGTTGAGTACTGGACACGCGGGGTGCTGGCCTACTTCGATGGCTCAGGGCAGCATTCGCCGCCTCTGGATGTGGGCTATCAGGTCGCGACGCGCGAAGCGCTCAAGAGCTATGATCCGGGCTTGTTCGCGCTCGTTGAGGAAACGATGTATCACCGCGGCAAGGTGGACTGGCGCTTGCGTCCTGCGAACAGAGAGGAGAAACGGTGACCGCGGCACGACGACGCCTCGCGCTGGCGAACCTGGTGGTCGTTCTCGCCATTCTCACGTTTGCACCGGCGAGTGCGCAGACAACCCCTGCGACACCTCCGCGGCCGCAGCGTACGGAGGCTGATGCCCGTGCAGCCGCTGAGCGATTTCGCTCGCAGCGCGCCGAGCAGCGCATGCAGACAGGCGCGCCTGTTGAACTGATCCCGTCGTATCTCAAAGCCATCGTGCTGTCGGTTCCCGATTCACTCGGGGTCAGTGCCTTCTACAAGAAGTATGTCGACGCGATGGGCATTCCGGTGATCTCCTCGGAGAGAGTCCCTGACGACGCGCTCGTCGTCGCCCGCGACATTGTCAACACTATGCTCGCCGCGCGGCCTGATCTTCGCAAAGCGATGATTGCGAGAAAGTGGCGAACCGGCGTCATTGCCGAAGTGGAGATGACGTCCGATATCCCGGAGTATTCCAAGCTGAAACGCCCAGGCGCCCCGACGGGTGAGCCACCCAACCAGCTCGACCGCGACTACCACGCGAATCGCTCGCGCGGGCTCGGCGGCAACCCGACGACTGGCGCCGAGGAGAACCTCCTCGGCTATCCAGGCACGCGGTACTTTGGCGAGCATATCTTTGTCCACGAGTTCTCGCACGCCATCATGGGCGGCGGCATTCGCGATGTCGATCCGAAGATGCATGCCGAGATTCGCGCGGCGTACGACAGCGCGATGGCGGCCGGGAAATACGTGCATCCCGATGGGCGCAAACACTACGCGACGACCAACGCCAGCGAGTACTGGGCAGAGGGCGCGCAATGGTGGTTCTACTCGAACTATGGCGAGTGCTTTGCGGGCCACATCAAGGTCGAGACTCCCGACGAGTTCAAGGCGTACGACCCGACGTTATACGAGCTCCTGAGCCGGGTGTTCGATACGCACCGCATTCCGATGGATGTATTCCATGGAAGGCGAGTGCGGCCGGTGAGCTGTCCATCCCGGTGAGGCAGTCAGTCACCACCACGGCAACTTGCTCCGTTGTTCGCCGCAAGGTTTCGGACTGCGAGTGTGCCGGCGCATCGACCCGAAGATAGCAAAACCTTATGGGGGACTATCGGACGGATCGATATCTCGGCGATGCCGATCCGACACGTCGGCTACCTGGCCTGGTTGCAGGGCGCAACCGCACCGCCCCTCCGCGGCGACCGATACATCTGGGTGACAGGTGGATTTGGACTCCGACTACAGCTGTAGGGTCGGCTGAGGCGGCTCGGACATCGATGCGGCTACGAGCGTCAGCCGACCGGCCGTATCGGCCGCATCGGTGTAGCAGTCGAGAACACCGGCAAGTGGAGTCGGACTCCTGATCCAGCGTGGGGAAAACGACGCAATGTCTATTGACGAGATTCGAACGCGCATCTCCGAACTATCAGCGGACTTCGACAGAACTGTCGAAGCGCATCCTGATTTCCTGAGGATGGCCGATCTTCTTCGACCATCCAACGACCCACATGCACATCTTCTCGCACAAGCACGCGTCGAACTTGCCGTCTATACAGGCGCAATGAAGTCTGTTGGTACACTGTTCCAACGCGCGATCGATTCCGGCGACTTCGTGCTGGCGGAACAAGCAAGTGCCGTGATGTCTGCTATGGAGGATTCATTCGCCCTCGCGCGCGCGACCGTCGACGAACTCCTTCGCGCAGACAATGAGAGTGCGCCTGGCGTCGCGCCTCCATGAAACCGAACGCCGCGAATGGCGATGAGCCACCCGACGAGCGCGCGCTTCGCGCATTGCTGATTGCCGGATCGAACCGGCGGCAGTACGACTGCCCCGGCGCCGACTCAAAGGCGCGGGCGCTCATGTTCGCATGCAGAACCGTTTGCCGGCTTCATGGGAGATCGACCTCGAGCGCTCCGCCGAATGGACGGACAGAGGAGCTCAGCACAAATCACCTCCGGCGAGGTTCGCGGAGGAATCGGCGCGGCTTCGTGAAGCGATCGGACTCCACGTCGTAGCGATCGAACACGTCGGCAGCACGTCGTCGCTGCTTCGGCCGCGACGTTGGCGGGCGTACGCCAGGCGATCAATCGCTATTCCGCAGCGGCGTTATGCGAGCACGTGGCCTTCGGTAAGCGCGCGCAGGAAATCAGGCACCGGCAAAATGGAGACGTCATTGATCTTGAGTTTTGTCTCCCCGGTATACACGCCGAAGGCGGCCGAGATCACGCCTTCGCGGCGAAGCTCGGCCAGCGGCGCACCATACTCACGACGCCATGTGCGCGCGGCTTTCACTTCAATGCCGACTCGCCGACGCCCGCGCTCCCACACGAAATCAACTTCCACGCCCGCTGGTGTGCGCCAGTACGACACGGTGCCACCCAGATTTTGCTCGGCTATCGCCGCCCGCAGCTCGTGCAAGATGAGCGTCTCGAGCAGCGGGCCGCGCTCGGCGGCTTCGAGTGGTTCGCGCAATCGTCCATGCATCGCACGCGTGACACCCGCATCGAACATATAGAACTTCGGATGCTGTTGCTCTTTGATTCGGGCGCGTGACTTCCACGCGGGGAGCCATGTACCAACGAGTGTATCGACCAGCACCTGATAAAATCGCGATACGGTGGGCCGAGCCACGCCAGCGTCGCGGGAGACACCAGCGATGTTCACCACTTGTCCATTGGTGAGCGCCGCCACGTCGAGAAATCGCGAGAACGCAGCCAGATCTTTCGTGAGCGCTTCCTGCTGAATCTCTTCGCGCAAGTAGGTGCCCACGTACGCCTCAAGAACATCGACCGCCAGTTCAGGCTCGCTGCGCACGTGGGGCAAGCACCCAAACGCCAGCAACGAATCGACGTCGAAAGCATAATCGAGCTCGGCGGCGGTCAGCGGAAAGAAGTGTCGGGTAATGGCGCGCCCGGCGAGCATATTGATATCCAAACGACGCAACTTCCGTGCGCTCGATCCGGTCATCGCGAACCGGTAGCGTTTGCCGTGCGCGGTGATCAATGCATGCACTTCGTCGAGCAGGGCCGGCATGCGCTGTACCTCGTCAATCACCACCCAGCTCCCCTTGGGTCGTGCTTCCACGCGCGCGCGAAACAGCTCGGGCTGGCGCGTCAGTTCGAGCACCGTGGTCATGCGCAGCAGGTCAAACCACAGGGCGTCGGCAGGCAGACGCTGCATCAACCACGTGGTTTTCCCCGTACTGCGCGGCCCGAAGAGGAAGAACGAGTGCTCGGGCAGCGGAAGGCGTCGTGTATACATGGTGAGCATAATAGCGGTAAATATGATCACTGTCTATACACCTCGCGATGAGCGCACTGAACGTGTGCACGAAATTGACGCCGGCTCGCGGGGAGCGTGAGCCGGTGTCGGGTACTTGGTCACCTTCGCCTTGAGGTCTCCGTGAAGTTCTCGACAAGGATGAGATCGTCTGGTCGCGATGCCGCCGCCACCTGAAGCAGGGTCTCGCCGAGCGATCTGCCGGTGACATGCATGTGTAGAGCACTGGCAAGACGGCGTTCATTCACGAGATTGAGCAGCGCGCGGGTCATGATGGTCGCCACCGCTGAGCCCCCGCGCCGAGGATGCTTGTTGTTCGATGGCGCCTGCCGCGTCGAGGAAGCGAAGTGAGTCAAGCGAGCCGTACTCCCAGTCCCTTCCTGAGAGCGCAATGGTTGGACCTGCTCATGCTCAACTACGTGGTCGATCCCGCGTTGCTGAGCCCACATGTGCCAGCGGGCACCGAGCTTGATCTGTGGGCAGGCCACGCGATCATGAGTCTCGTTGGATTCCGATTCGTTGACACGCGGATGCTTGGCCTGTCGATTCCCGGCCACCGGAACTTCGAGGAGGTCAATCTTCGGTTCTACGTTCGACGCGAAGTGGAAGGCGTCGTGCGGCGCGCAGTCGTCTTTCTTCGCGAACTGGTTCCGCGACGCGCGATCGCGTGGAGGGCGCGTGCGTGCTACAACGAGCCGTATCGCGCACTGCCGATGCGTCATGAGATTGCGGTGCTGGGCCCAGAACGGCGCGTGCGCTACGAGTGGCGAGAGGGCGCGGCTTGGGCCAGTATTGCCGCTGCGACTATTGGTGGCCCTGCAGCTTTGGTGACCGGTTCCGAGGAGGAGTTCATCACCGAACACTTCTGGGGCTACACGCGTCAACGCGACGGTGGTACGATCGAGTATCAGGTGGCGCATCCAGACTGGCGGGTGTGGGAGACGCGGGACGCACGCGCCACCGGTCCGCTCACCGACACCTATGGCGCCGCGTTCTCGGCCGCGCTGCAGGGTGCGCCGCGTTCGGCGTTCGTGGCCGAAGGATCCGAGGTCACCGTGTTTCGACCGCGTCGTCTTTCGATCGCGTTGACATCGTTGCGCTAATGCGATCGACCCCTCTCAACGCCGAGCCTCGCGCGTCCCAACTTGCGCCTAACCGACTGGCGTTTGCATGATGCGATCGCTGCGGTGGGTAGACTGCAGCGCAGGAATTCTCGCTGGCAAATGCTCGTCGGACTGGTGCCGGAGGCGGAGCGCTCGCTTCGCGGCGCGGCGGAATTTGCGCAACGTCATTGGCCCGCAGCATCTTTTCCACGTCTTCGGCACGAGGCATCTACATGACCCGAGAACTCAGGGCGATCGCGGCGGCACTCGTCGCGCTC
>JANOKE010000391.1:0-1287 GCA_031419135.1 Gemmatimonadaceae bacterium | reverse complement strand
GCCTACGCGACGGCGGCGATCTTCGGGACGTTTCTGTTGTTGGCGGCCATTGCGACGGGGCTCGATGATCTGGCCGGCGTGAGTCGGCGGACTGCCGAACTGCTCGACCCGATACGCGCAATGCAAACGATGGCGATGATTTTCTTTGGCGAGCAGAATCGTGGCATGGAGCTGAATGCGCCGCCATCGATTGGGGTATATGTGGCGCTGACGTTGGGGATCGGTGCCGTGGGCCTGTTTACGCTGACATGGCGCATGCGGCGGATTCGCGCATGACCCTTGCCACTGTCGCGGTTGACGTCGTTCCGCTCACCTTCGATCGGGTGTCGCACTGGTACGGCGATGTGGTGGCCGTGAACGACATTTCGTGCAGCGTGTCGGCGGGCATTACCGGACTTCTTGGCCCGAATGGCGCGGGCAAGAGCACGCTGCTGCAACTGGCGGCCGGAGTTCTCGCACCGTCGAACGGCACGGTACTCGTGTATGGCGAATCGCCGGTAGATCGTCCCGAGGTGTACCGCCGCGTGGCGCTGGTTCCCGAACGCGAAGCATTGCCCGGAATGATGCGGGCCCGCGCCTTTGTGGCGGCACGGGCGGAGCTGCTGGGTATTCGCGACGTGAAGGCGGCGGTAGATCGCGCGCTTACGCTGGTGGAGCTCGACACGGTGGCGGCGCGACGCATCGACACGTTTTCCAAGGGCATGCGGCAGCGCGTCAAGCTGGCCGCTGCACTGGTACACGACCCCACCCTGGTGCTGCTGGACGAACCGTTCAACGGACTCGATCCACGTCAGCGGTTGCACATGATGCGTCTGCTGGAGGAGCGCGCTGCGAACGGTACGGCGGTGCTGCTCAGTTCACACATTCTGGAGGAGATTGCCAGTGTCGCCCCGAATATTTTGGTAGTGCTCGGCGGGCGACTGGCGGCAACGGGAGACTATCGCACGCTGCGACGGCTGATGACCGACCGACCGCATACCGTTCGTCTGCGATCCAGCGCGGATCGCGCGCTCGCATCGGCGTTGATGCAGGAGCCGTCGGTTATCGGCGTGGAGGTGGATGGCACAGGATTAACGGTGCGGTCCACCGACTACACGGCGCTGTCACATGCCGTAGCGCCCGTGGCGCTGCGCATCGGGTGTACCCTGTACGAAGTGCACGTAACCGACGAATCACTCGAGCATGTGTTCGCCTACCTGGTGGATCGATGACGACCACCGCGTCGCTTTTTCCGTCCGCCACCGGACGCCCCGTGCTTGGACGTCCGTCGTGGTGGGCCAGTGCACG
>JANOKE010000390.1:0-10903 GCA_031419135.1 Gemmatimonadaceae bacterium | reverse complement strand
GCCTCGAGCATCACCACCACGCCGGGAAACATGTGGATGGTGCAATTCTCCTGAACGTTGCACCCATCTTCAATGATGATGCCTCCCCAGTCGCCGCGGATGGCCGCGCCCGGGCCCACGTACACGTCACGTCCGATGATGACGTTGCCGGTCACGGCGGCCTGCGGATGAATAAACGCGCTGTCGTGAATCACCGGCACGAAGCCGTCAAAAGCGTAGATCATGAACGGTGCACGATAGAGGACCTACACCCGTTCGAGAATCAATGCGAATCCCTGGCCCACGCCAATGCACATGGTGCACAGCGCGTACCGCGTCCTTCGGCGCTGCAACTCGCGCGTTGCCGTGAGCGCGAGCCGCGCACCGCTCATTCCCAACGGATGACCGAGCGCAATCGCGCCCCCATTCGGATTCACCCGCGCATCAGCGTCGTCAATCCCCAGTTCCCGCAAACACGCCAGCCCCTGCGCGGCGAACGCCTCGTTCAGTTCGATCACATCCATCTGATCGATCGTGAGTCCGGCGCGAGCCAATGCCAACCGAGTCGCCGGCACCGGCCCCATCCCCATCAGTCGCGGCTCCACGCCCGCCGCCGCACTGGTCACAATCCGCGCCGCCGGTGTGAGTTGCATATCGCGAACCGCGCGCGTCGACGCGATCAGCAGGGCGGCAGCACCGTCGTTGAGCCCCGAGGCATTGCCTGCCGTTACCGAACCGTCCGTGCGGAACGCCGGCTTGAGTCGCGCCAGCGTCTCCATCGTTGTATCCGGACGGATGAACCCGTCCTCCAATACGAGCACTGCATCTCCCTTTTTCTGCGGCACGGACACGGGAACGATCTCCTCAGCAAATCGCCCGGTCGCCCGTGCCGCCGACGCGCGTTGCTGCGACCGCAGCGCAAACGCATCCTGATCGACCCGCGACACGCCGTACTGTCCCGCGACGTTTTCCGCCGTCTCACCCATTGAGTCGGTGCCGTACATCGCCTTCAGCTTCGGATTCACGAAGCGCCAGCCCAGCGTGGTGTCAAACAGCTGCACATCGCGTGCGAACGGCGTCGCGCCCTTCGACAACACGAACGGTGCGCGCGTCATGCTTTCCACGCCGCCGGCAATGAACAGGTCGCCTTCGCCACTGCGAATGGAACGCGCGGCGCCGGCCACGGCACTCAAACCCGACGCGCACAGACGGTTGACCGTTTCGCCCGGTACTGTATACGGCACGCCCGCCAACAGCAGCGACATTCGCGCCACGTTGCGATTGTCTTCACCGGCCTGATTCGCACAGCCCAAAATCACGTCGCTGATACGCGACGCATCCAGCGAAGGATGTCGCGACAGCAACGAGGCAATCACGTGCGCCGCCAGATCGTCGGCGCGTTCGGCGCTCAGCGCGCCGCCAAGGGTCCCAATCGGCGTTCGAACGCCGTCGATGATATACGCGTCATTCGTCGTGTTGGTCATGGAGTTGGGAGGTGGAGACGGGTTGTGCGAAATCCGGTGCCCCGAAAATGGCCGACAATCTCGTCGTGCTGGTTCCGCACCGTCACCACGCAGAACGCCAGTTTGTTGCTCGAGCTGTCTTCGGTCGCGGTAGCGGTCAGCACATCGTCTGGCCGCACCGCCACGGGAAAGCTCACGAAACAGTCAATGGCCACACTCAGGAAGCCGCCGGCGTTTATCGCGAAGGCAAACGCGCTGTCGGCCAGCGAGAATACGATACCACCGTGCGACGTGCCGAACCCGTTCACCATGTCGTCACGCACCCGCATGCGTACCACGGAATGTCCTTCACGGGCCTCGAGAATTTCGATCCCCAGCCACTGCGAGAACGCGTCGGCGCTCATAAGGTGATCGACAACATCGCGCGCGCGGCGCACGGGTGCGTCAGTCATGGAGCAACCGGCCACCGAGCTGTTCTGCCACCAGGCGGAGCCGCGGCGACGGACGGTATCGTGGATCGCCAAAGTGGTGCTGCAGTCGCTCGAGTTCGCGCAACACGTTCGCCGCGCCGAGCTCGTCGCCCCACGCCAGCAGGCCTCGCGGGTAGTTCACGCCCTTCGTCATCGCGGTCTCGATGTCCGCCGCCGACGCCAGATTCATGTCCAGCGCCGACACGGCTTCGTTGACCAGCATCGCCAACACTCGGGTGACGATCTGATGACCGAGGTCCGGATTCTCAATCGGTGCGGGCCGCTCCGCGCCTTCGTCATACGGATAGTATCCGCGCCCCGATTTCTTACCAAGCCATCCCGCCTCGACCATTCGCTGCTGCGTGATTGACGGACGATAGCGCGGATCGTGAAACGTGTTCTCGTACACCTGGCAGGAGACGGCGAAGTTGACGTCGTTCCCGATCATGTCCATCAAGGTGAACGGCCCCATCCGAAATCCGCCAATCGTCGTCAGCGACCAATCGATGGTCGACGCGTCGGCCAACCCCTCCTCGAACATGCGCAGCGACTCGCCGTAGAACGGACGCGCCACACGATTGACGAGAAAGCCCGGCGTATCCCGGGCCACCACGGTGGTCTTGCCCCACGAACGCGCCAGATTGCGCGCCGTGTCGGCGACATCCGGCGCGGTTGAGATAGCCGGGATGATTTCCACCAGCGGCATCAGCGGCGCCGGATTAAAAAAGTGCACACCCACGACACGATCCGCGTGACGGCAGGCGCCGCCCAGCGCCGCAATGGAGAGCGACGACGTATTGCTGGCCAGGATCGCGCGCGGCGACACCACCGATTCCAGTGCACGGAACAACACCTGCTTCGCCAGCAGCTGCTCGGCAATCGCTTCGATCACGAATCCGCACTCGGCGAACGCCTGCAATCGCCCGTCATCCACTCCGTCGATGTAGGTGATTCGCGCCAAGGTGGCGTTGGCGTCTTCACGCGTTCGGCGCCCCTTGTCCACATCACGCTCCATCGCCGATACATGCGCCGCGTGGGCCCGCGTGATCGCCACTGATTGCGCATCGGCCAGCACGACAGCATGCCCATGGGCCGCGGCAACCTGGGCAATGCCCGCGCCCATCGCGCCCGCACCGACAACGCCAATGACGGTGGCTGTCATGCGCCGCGATACACGGGCTTGCGCTTCTCCACAAACGCGCGAACACCTTCTTCGTAATCCGCCGTGCGTCCCGCTTCGTGCATCGCCTGCGCTTCCACCTCCAGCTGTTCTTCCAGCGAGTTGGCAAACGACGCGTTGAGCGCGCGCTTGGTGAGTCCGAAGCCTCGTGTCGCCTGCCCGGCCAACGTCTTCGCCAGAGTGAACGCGGTCTCCAGAAGCGCCGACGGCGGCGCGACATCCCAGATCAACCCCCATTCTTTCGCTTTCGCCGCCGACACCTTTTCGGCGAGGAAAAACATCCCGGTGGCGCGTTGCACACCAACCAGCCGCGGTACGAAAAACGTGCCGCCGGTATCGGGAATCAACCCAAGCTTGGCGAAGCTTTCCACGAACACCGCGTCGTCTGCCGCGATGGTGATATCGCAGGCGAACGCGAGATTCGCACCCGCTCCCGCCGCGACTCCGTTCACCGCGCAGATCACCGGCTTCTCCAGATGTCGAATGCCGCGAATGATCGGGTTGTAGCTGGTTGTCACAAACTCGCCGATGTCCGGCATGGGCTCAGTACCCTGCGGCAACGCTTCCGCCAGGTCCTGGCCGGCACAAAACCCGCGGCCAGCGCCGGTAATCAGCACTGCGCGTACCTGCGTATCGTCGGCCGCCCGACGCAATGCGTTCTGCATCGCCTGCGCCATGGCGCGCGTGAAGCTGTTCAGCACCTCGGCGCGATTGAGCGTCAGGGTCAGAACACCGTCACGAAAGTCTTCCAGCAGCGTGGGCTCGGTGGGTCGTTCCGTCATTCGGGGAAATTAGCGAGCGCCTTTCTCTCCGGCGCCCTCTCGCGCAATGCCGATTTCGGTGGTATGGTGCAATGGTCATCTCGCCCAGCTGCCAATGAGCCCCCCTCCCCGCCGGTTTGGCTCGGCGCTACTACGACGCGTCCCACCCGTCTCTGGAGTAGATCATGGAATCCACCATCGTGGAGTGGCTGGCCAGCGTGGGAACCCGGGCGTTCGCGTGGTCGCTCGGGATTTTCCTCGTGGTCAACGGCGCGGCCGCGATCGTGTTTGTTCTGCGGCGCGACCGCGCGATGGTGAATCGCTGGGCCGGTCGGGTGCTGGCGCTCGACCTGCTGCTCGTTGGCACCGGGGTTGGCGTTCCGCTCATGACAACCATGGCCCGCCTGACGGTAACCGTCGTCTCGGCGTCATTCGGTGGGTCGGGTGCGAACATGGCCGCGTCCGACGCCGCAACCCAGTTGGAGCCGGTGGGGAAGTGATCTGCTGAGGCCCGCCGAGCGGCGACGGCGGTTGTGGGAGAAGCGTTGGGGTGCAGTTCCCTAACCACTTGTCGACCCGCGAGATTACCGCCATGTCGTCCTCCCCCACCCGCGCGCCCAGCATCCCGAAGCGCGC
This sequence comes from Gemmatimonadaceae bacterium, assembly GCA_031419135.1. Taxonomy (GTDB): domain Bacteria; phylum Gemmatimonadota; class Gemmatimonadetes; order Gemmatimonadales; family Gemmatimonadaceae; genus Gemmatimonas. The sequence goes on along the minus strand of JANOKE010000390.1, from coordinate 6,414 downwards.
ACCAGTTCTCGCACCGCGCGAGGGCTTCGATTGGCGCCGCATCGCGTACCACACGCTCGCCTCCCGCGCCCTCGACGACGTCGAGGAAACTACCAACAGAAATCGCGCCTCGGTCCCGAAAGACCACGTCGTGCTGTATCAGTTCTCGGCCCGCGGACATGACATGGCCCAAGCCATTCTCGGTTCGCTGTTGACAGGGAGACGCGACGGGGTCGGTGCCTATTACCGCTCGCGCCCGTTGCTGCTTTCTCTCGGACTTGCTCTCGACGATGCCTTGGCCAGCCCGCTCGGACGAGCCGGTGGTTTCAGCGATGGGCGCGATATCGGCGTTGTGTGCAATCTCCCGAATCGCGACGGCCCCAACGTACTCCCCATGTGCGGCGACGTTGGCTCGCAGTACACGCCGGCGGCAGGATGGGCGCAGGCCATCACCTATCATCGTGATACGCTGCACGATGTGCGCTACGACGGCTGTATCAGTGTCGCACTCGGTGGTGACGGATCGGTGGCAACGAACGGCTTCTGGGCCGCCCTCACGATGGCCACGACGCTCAATTTGCCGATGCTGTTTTACATCGAGGACAACCACCTCGGCATCTCGGTGAGTGGCGACCTGCAGACGCCTGGCGCCGACATTGCCCGGAACCTTGCGTCGTTCACCAACCTCTTCATTCGCAACGGCGATGGGTGCGACCCGCATGATGCCGCAGGCAAACTGGGCGAGGCAGTCGTGCACGTGCGCGCCGGCCACGGTCCGGCACTGGTGCGTTTCACCGTGCCGCGCCTATCGAGTCACTCCGGACCTGACAATCAAAGGGGCTATCGCACCGACGCCGACATCGCCGCTGACGCAGCACGTGATCCGCTGCCGCGACTTCGCGAGTATCTCGTGCCGTCACTCCTCTCGGCCAACGCGTGGCGCGAGCTGGAAGCGGACGTGGCCCGTGATGTCGACGTGGCATTGCAATCGGCGCGCGCCCGACCCGTGCCCAACGCGTCGCGCATCGCGCAGCATCTCTTCGAAGACGCGTCGCCCGACGTGGCGGAGGCACTCGGCGGATTATCGCGTGCCGAACGCGCTGCACTGGGCGGCAGTGACGTGCCACGCCCCGACGGGGAGATGCTGCGTTTCGCCGAAGCGATCCGTCGTACGCTGCGTCACGAACTCGCCGTGAATCCCAAGGCCGTGGTGTTCGGTGAAGATGTCGGTCGCAAAGGCGGTGTGCATCTGGTCACTGAAGGATTGCAGAAGCAGTTCGGTACCGAGCGGGTGTTCGACACCAGTCTGTCCGAAGAAGCCATCGTGGGCCGTGCGGTGGCGATGGCGATCAGCGGACTCATGCCGATCGCCGAAATTCAGTTTCGCAAGTACGCCGACCCCGCGACGGAACAGCTGAACAACTGTGGCACGTTGCGTTGGCGCACCGCGAATCGCTTCGCCGCGCCCATTGTCGTGCGCATGCCCGGTGGTTTTGGCAAAGACGTGGGCGATCCGTGGCACAGTCTGAGCGATGAAGTGCGATTTGCCCACGCCTACGGTTGGCACGTCGCCATGCCGTCCAACGCCGCCGATGCGGTTGGGCTGCTGCGCGCGGCCATGCGCGGTGCGAATCCCACCATCTTCTTCGAGCACCGCTCGCTGTTGATGACGGGTGACGGCAGCGCGCGATACCCCGGTGATGACTATGTGCTGCCGTTTGGCCGTGCGCGCGTGGTGCGCGAGGGGAGCGACCTGACCATCGTATCGTGGAGCGCGATGGTCCATCGCTGCGCCGAGGCCGCCGAGTCGTTCGGAAACCGGGTGGAGCTGATCGATTTGCGCACGATCGCCCCGTGGGATCGCGACGCGGTACTGACATCGGTGCGCAAGACGCACCGCTGTCTGATCGTGCACGAGGACAACCTCACTGCGGGTTTTGGTGCCGAAGTCGCAGGGATGCTGGCCAGTGAGGCGTTCTGGTTCCTCGATGCGCCAGTCGAACGGTTGGCACCGCGTGACATCCCGATGCCCTATCATCCGCAGTTGCTCGAAGCCGTGCTGCCCGACGCAGCATGGATCGGCCGCACGGTTGAACGACTCCTGAGTCTGTAACTCGGAGTCCGGTGGCGTGACACTTTGTTGCCCCGGCCCTCAGTCGTTTACTTTACCAGTTGGCCGCCGGTGTACGGCGCCAAGCGGGAACAGTAGAGCCCGCTTAATGTCTCTCCTTTACGAGGTTTTCATGAAGAAACAACTCGTCGGACTTGCCCTGCTCGCTGTCGCATTCGCGACGTCGGCGGTGCGGGCTCAAGGCCCAATCTCAAAGGTCGAGGTCGGTGTTTTCGGCCACTATACGAAATTGGACGACAAGCTGAAGATGGATAACCCAATCGGTATTGGCGGCATGCTGGGCATCAGCGTGTTCCGGTGGTTGGGCATCGAGGCGAACGCGCAGTACGGCCCAACCAAGGCCACGCGCGCCCCGTTTGAAGACATCAAGTACAGTCCGTATCGCGGGCTCGTAACGCTCACCATCCCCGTCGCCTCAAAGGCCGCGCTGGTGCTTGGCGGCGGGTATGTCAACTCCGTGTACAAGGGACGCAGCACAGCCAACGAATACGAAGATGGCGTGACCGGACTGGTCGGGCTCAAAGTGTGTGGCGGCGGACGGTGGGGGGCGCGCGTTGACGGGATTGGCGATTTCAACCCGTCTCCGAACGAACAGGAACTCACCGGTACATCCAAGAATCTTGGTGTACGCGCTGGTGTGACGTACGCGTTGCGCGGTGCCTGCACGAGTACATCGGACAAGTTCGATTGGTCGCTGGCCATTGCACCCGCTGCTGCCACAATCGATCGCGGCGCCAACCGGCAGTTTGCGCTCAGCGCGGCCGATATGAAGCAGCGTCCAATCGAAACCCGCAGAGTCAACAACCTGACGTGCACGTCGAGCGACCCCAGTGTGGCCACGGTTGACAACACGGGCAACGTGAGAGCCGTCAAGGCGGGTACGGCAACCATTACCTGCAAGGGCCTGGTCAAGAACCTCGAACGCAGCACGTCGGCCACGGTAACCGTACCGCCGCCAGCGTGGACGTTTACGTTGACGCCGCCAACCCAGACCAGAGACGTTGGACAGACCGCGACCTACACCACCACCGCGACTGATGCGGATGGTGTGAACCTCGGCGCAGCCACCAGCTGGACTTCGTCAAACCCGGGCGTCGCGTCGGTCAGCAATGGAACGGTGACCTGCGTGAGCGGCGGCACGGCGACCATTACCGCCACCAAGACGGCGTACGGCAGCAGCAAGAGCGCCACGGCCACGATTACGTGCATCCCGCCGCCGCCACCGCCAACGGCCATGGTTCGTCTCGACAGCACGCACTTCAATTTCGACAAGGCCACCCTGTTGCCGGCCGGCGATGCGTTGCTGCAAACGGTCGTAGACGCCATGAAACGTGACGCGACCATCCGCGTGTCCGTAGAAGGACACACGGATTGGTATGGCGACGAGAGCTACAATACCAAGCTCGCCACCAGCCGCGCGACGACCGTTACAGCGAAACTCAAGAGGCTCGCTGGCACTGATGTCGCCGCCGACCGCTTCTCGATGGCCGGCTTTGGCGAACAGTGCATCATCGTTCGCGATGGTGACCCCGATCCGAACCCGCCGCGTCCGCGCGTCTCTGCGGCCAACAAGGCCAAGCAGGCGCCGAACCGCCGCGTCGAGATCTGGCAGTTGACCGCCAACGAGTCGGGCTCGCCGAGCTCGTGCCGTGCCGAATCGCAGCGCAGCGGCCGCGTGCCGTTCGCGTCTATGAAGTAGGTCGTTGCGGTTTGCAGGAACACAACGGCCCCGCATGCGACAGCATGCGGGGCCGTTGTGCGGTTACGTCTGAACGTGCCAATACCTCAGAACGCCTTAAACTCGTCGAACGGCTGTCGACACGCGTTGCACACGTGAATCGCTTTGCACGCGGTGCTGCCGAACTCACTTTGCAGTCGCGTGTCGGCACTCCCGCAGAATGGGCACACCACCGGCACGCGCGAGCGGGTCAGCGTGATCAGTCCCTGCGGTTCGGCCCTTCCCGGTGGCGCAATACCATACGCGCGCAGTTTTTCGCGCGCCGCTGGGCCAATCCAGTCGGTAGTCCAGGCCGGGGCAAGCACGGTATCAACAATCACCTCGCGCACGCCATGGGCCACCAGCGCGCTCCGAATGTCATCCTCGATTTCGCGCATGGCCGGGCATCCGGAGTACGTGGGGGTCACGGTCACACGCACCACATCACCCTCCACCACGGCGTCGCGCACAATGCCCAGCTCGACCACGCTGATCGCCGGCACTTCGGGGTCCGGTACCTTATCAAGGATCGCGTACACTGCGTCCCGGGAGAGCGGCCCGGCCATCGCCATCAGTTTGCTACCACGTGGCACCCGGGTGCGACCGCGCGACAATCTGCATCTCTGCCAGCATGTGGCCCAGATGTTCCGTGTGCCGACCCGTGCGACCACCGCGACGCATGGGGCCGTCGGCCGGCACGGTAAGCGTAGCACGCTGCATCACGTCGGCCACGATCGTACGCCAACGGGCGCGAATCGACTCGTGATCCACCACAGTGCCCTGCGCCGCCAGCGCCGCGTCCACGTCATCGTGATCGAACAACTCGCCGGTGTAGCGCCACAATTCGTCGAGCGCGCGCTGTGCGCGGGAGTGGCTCTCCTCGGTGCCATCGCCAAGCCGCACCACCCACTCGCTGCTGTGACGCAGGTGATACTTGTCTTCCTTGAGACACTTTGCAGCGATCGCTGCGAGGCGGTCGTCACGAGCATGTGACAATGCGTCCAGCAGCAGCACGCTGTATGCATCAAACAGGAACTGCCGCACCATTGTCAATCCGAAATCGCCCTTCGGCAACTCCACCATCAGTGCGTTGCGAAACGCGACCCCCTCGCGGAAGTACGCCAGCGCGTCTTCGTTGCGCCCCTTGCCTTCCACGGTGCCGGCCAGCGACAGCAGTGCGCTCGCATGCCCGATCAAGTCGAGCGCGATATTCGACAGCGCAATGTCTTCCTCAAGGATCGGGCCGTGTCCGCACCACTCCGACAGGCGATGTCCCAGCACCAGCCGGTCGTCCCCCAAGCGCAGCAGATACTCGAACAGCGGATTCTCGACGGTCTCTGCGCGCGCGCCAGCAACCGCAGGGCGAGCTGTTGCGGTCGCGTCGTTCAAAAGACGCGCACTCCACGCGGCACCCTGTAGAACTGCGGGTGACGATAGGCCTTGTCGTTGCCCGGATCGAAGAATGGACCCGCATCCGATGGCGCCGACGCGGTGATCGCGGCACTCGGAACGACCCACAAATTCACCGCTTCGCCACGACGCGCATACACGTCGCGCGCATTCTGCAACGCCTGTTCGGCGTCGGCCGCGTGCACACTGCCGGCATGCTCGAAGGGCTCACCGTGCGCGCCCTGCGTGAACACTTCCCACAGCGGCCACTGCCCGTCCGCGATACGCGTAGCAGACATTATGCCGCTTCCGTCGCTCGGCTCGCCGAGTGTCTGGCCGCGTGGGCCGCCGCCGCCGCCCGCACCCACTCGCCTTCCGCGTGCGCCGCGCGACGCGCGTCCAGGCGTTCGCGGTTGCACGGCCCGTTGCCCGCGATCACGTCGAAAAACTCAGTCCAGTCGATCGCGCCAAACTCCCAGTTCTCGGTCGTGTCGTCGTAGTGCAGATCCGGATCCGGCAGCGTCAACCCAATCGCCTGTGCCTGCGGCACGGTGAGATTCACAAAGCGCTGGCGCAGTTCGTCATTGGTTTTCCGCTTCACCCGCCACTTCAGCAATTCGCCTGAATTGGGTGAATGTGCGTCGCTGGGTCCAAACATCATCAGCGAAGGCCACCAGAAGCGGTTCACCGCATCCTGCACCATCACCTTTTGGGCTGGCGTGCCCGTGGCCAGCGTAGCGCAGATCTCGTATCCCTGGCGCTTGTGAAAATTCTCTTCCTTGCAGATACGAATCATGGCGCGCGCATACGGACCGTACGACGCCTTGGCCAACACCGTCTGATTCACGATGGCCGCGCCGTCCACCAGCCACCCGATCACCCCCATGTCCGCCCATGACAGTGTCGGATAGTTGAAAATGCTGGAATACTTGGCGCGACCGTCGTGCAACTGCTCAACCAGCTCGTGGCGATCGACACCGAGCGTTTCCGTGCCGCAATAGATATAGAGCCCATGACCGGCTTCGTCCTGCACCTTGGCAATGAGCGACATCTTGCGCCGCAAGCTGGGTGCACGCGTGATCCAGTTGCCTTCCGGCAGCATGCCCACAATCTCCGAGTGCGCATGCTGCGACATCATCCGCGTAAGCTGCTTGCGATAGCGGTCGGGCATCCAATCTTTGGGCTCGATGCTTTCGCC
>JANOKE010000389.1:0-6005 GCA_031419135.1 Gemmatimonadaceae bacterium | reverse complement strand
AATACAAAGAGTGAATCGGCTCGACCGAGGGCAATCGCCGCAATTCCCAGAAATTCTCCCGGACCACTGCCCTTCTTTCCGAACGTCCTGAGATACTGTCGTGTTGGACCGAACACGTGGAGCGCGGTTGCGTAGTGCGCCTTCACAATGTACCGCCCTTGCGCGTCGCGAATAGCGCGAGATTCGATGTGTTCAATACTGCCGGGACCCTCTGACGTCCCAATGACGCCGACGCTGCTGACTTCGAGAATGCACGCAGTGCATGGAGCAGACGTTGGTACCTGCGCGTATGTCCTTGGCGACGTGGTCGACGTGACAACGAGTGCGCCGAACAGCCGAGCAGAACAATGGACCAGCCGCAGCCGCAGTGATCGCCGTGTTTGCTGGAAGCTGAGCGCGAATCGACGCGGATGTCTCGAACACCACACTGCGTACATGGACACTGAGTTCAGGGGTGAGCAGCGGCGCAACACGACATCGAAGGAACGCCTTCACAAATATTGCCCATAGTTGGTGCAGGCGGTACCGCAGAGTCCCGGTCTTGCGCGACGAGGGCGTTCAGCGCACCAACGGTTCAGAAGCAGTCGCGAATCGTGCGACGACCAACAAGCGAACTTCGTGCTTGTTCATAATGCAACGCCTATGAACAAGTTCAGCGCGGCGGTGGACTTTGCGATCCATACATACGCAGGAACGTGAATCGTCGCTATGGCGCCAAACAGTCATATTCCTTTCAATCACAAACGCGGCGCCACCTCGCGTACCGTATTGATCCATTTACCTTCACCTCAGTCCACGAATGCTGGTTGTTGTTCGCACACCCCTGTGGTAACTCGACGCCAGTGCCACGCGGATTGGGATCCCACACCACGCACATTATTGCCCCCCCCACGACCCTGACCGGAATCGTAGAGTTGCCTGGCCGGATTCGCCAGGACGGGGTGGCCAGAATCCGCCGGACTCGGTGGCCGGATTTAACCGCAATCAGTGGCCGATTCGCTCGGGGATAAAGAAACCGCGAGCGGCACCGACCGGCGGACGTCATGCTGTCAGGCAATCCAGGCGAGGACGACCAGCATCGTACCACCAGTTCCTCCCGGCGCTCAACCCCCCGCCGGACTCCCTGATGGACCATGTCACGACTCAGGGCGCTGCGCGCAGCGACGCAATGCGCGACGTATTCATTCGCTGACTGGTTGACCTGATGGTCGCGTCGTGCACATCGGGGCGACGGACTCGCCCACGCGCGCGCCGCCGCACGCGCCGCTGCATTCATCGCCGCGAACCCCGGTCAAGTCCAATTCGCGGGCCGCAGTTTTGAAAACAGTCGTCGCAATGATTGGCGAAACTGCACCGATTTGGCGACACAACCGGTCACCATGGGCAGTTACCGGTCACCATGGGCAACGGGTTTCGAAATTTGGCGGATTTGCTATTGCGTTTCGTGGGGGGGATTGTTAGGCAATGCGCTGAAAGACTTGCCGTGACTCGGATCTTGCGGCCATTCGGCGAGCCGAGCGCATCGGACCCGCCGCAATTACTCCATCAATGAACAGATTCCGTGCAAAAGCCACCAGATACGCTGACACCCGCTACCAGCGCCTGGCCGTCGATAATAGCCAGATGCGCCGACGTGACGAACCTCTTTGAAGGATGTCACTTGAGTCTGCGAGTGTCACACGCGGCAAACATGTTGGGCTTGCCGAGTAAAAGGGAGCTTCAGCGGAAGCTGATGGCGCACCGACTGCCGCCGTTCCAGTCTCTGCGGAACTGGTGCTACGTCGTGCAACTCACCGATCGGTTTGCGAATGAAGGCGCCCTTTCAACGTGGGCGCTGCGTCGTGGAGACGATCCGTCGAGTTACTACAAGCTTGTGCGAGAAACAACTGGGCATGCGTGGACAGAGGTGAAGGAAAATGGATCGGAATGGGTACGCCAGATGGCGCTGCACGTCTGGGAGCCGCACTTGTGATTGAAAGAATCAAGGGATTGACCCGATTTCGTGGACACCACACGCACCCTAATTCTTGGGTGTAGGTGTCACATGAAAACAAGCCGGAAGGCAGGTCCTGCAGGACGCCGGGAGCGCCGCGCCTTCAGTTCGGAGTTGACGCGCATCGTGAGCGTTCAGGTCGGGCTGATTTGCACGCATCTTCAGACCGTTCCGTCCTGGTATTTCGGTGGAAGGCGCGCGAGGCGGACCAGTCGCGCGTCCCCCGCGCGGGCGCGACGCGATGCGCAACTCCGCCCGGAGATTGCGCTTGGGATGTGTATCTCTGAGCGCGACGTTCATATGGCGATTTATCGCCATAGCGCAGACTCAGGGGTCCCCGTATTCTTCCGTCGGCCCGCAGAAAGATTTCGCAGCGCTATTCTTGAAGCTCACGCGGCCGTTTCAATCGCACGGGTTCTACAGTTGCAGCGCAGCGTACGCTCGAAGAGTGTATCCCACATCCACATGGGAGCCATGATGTCGCAGTCGAAGTGGAGCAAGGTGATGCTACTGGACTGCGGGCCACGCCGAATGAAGGCTCGAGTTCTTACTCTCCCTCTCGCCGCGCTTCTTGCGTCGCATGCACAGGCGCAGGCACAGCAGCCAAAGGATGCGGCCGCGTTATTTGGCAAGGGAACGCCGATTGGCCACGATGGAGAGTTCGCCACGCCGATCGGGTATGCCCTGTTCGCAGATGGTTCGCTGGCCGTAGCGGATTACGGACGATTTGACGTCACACGCCTCTCACCGGATGGGAAAGTCCTTTGGCGGAGTGGCCGAAAAGGCGGCGGACCTGGTGAGTTTCAGCTGCCGGTTCGCTCGATGGTGCTGGACGATCAGTCGGTATACGTGCTTGACGCTGGAAAAGGCGGGGTGGTGACGCACTTGGGTCCTGACGGCAAGTATATGGGAGAGGTGACTGGTGACATCAGGCTCCGCACGGAGGCCATGCTGCTGTTGCCGACTGGTCACATTGCCATACTCGGTCCCACCGATGATCCTCGCGGCCGAGGTGCGGCCATTCACATCTTCACGACGCGGCTTCAGCACGTGCGGTCGTTCGGGCGACTGCCGGAGATGAAAGACCCCAGAGTGCTCACTTCTTTCGGCGTTGGCGGCTTGACACTTACGCCCGATGGGCAGTTGCTGCACACGCGGTTTTATCCGTACGAGGTTTCGAAGTACACGATCGAGGGTACAGAGCTGTTTCGCTTGCGTGTTCCGCTGGCGGTGACCGCACCGGAAGAGTTTGTACGGATTGACGTCTTTGAAGGCCGGGTAACGCGCATTGTCACTCCGCATCTCTTGCGGCCGCGGCCAGTTCACGAGCTTGGCGCAGGATATTTCCTCGGCGGTCGCTCGGCTGGAAAGACTAATTCCCTCGATGTCATCAATCGCGATGGCCAGATTGTTTCCACTTTTCCTTTCCCGGATCACTGGGAAGGCGTGGTCGCGATCGACAGGGCGCGAAGGCACTTCTGGTTTAGCGGTGAGGAGAATGACGTACCCGTGCTCTGGCGCGTGCCATTTAGTGCCGGCGTTCCGCCAAGCTGAGAAGTTGAACTCTCGCGACGCGAGGGCCCGGGCGTCCCGACCGAAGACGCCCTCCTGTTCCACACCCTACTCCTGTGAGGCTTCCATGCAAAACCGCTTCGCACGCTCGGTGTTCGCCACCTGCTTCGCTGCACTTGCAGTCTCCACCGCGAGTGCTGCTCCAAGCCCTGGCCAAATAAGATTCGCTGCCGTTTCGGCCGCTGCGCCGCTGAGTGCCTCGCCGACCGGAGGCCAGAGCTGCAACGAAGCCTGCTATGAGAATTTCGACGCACAAGGAAGATTCCTGGGATATTCGTGCGTATCCGGAAACGCAGGGTATAACTGCGGCGCTCAGCAATACACCTGTGGTGTCAATATTCCTCCCGGCGGGTGTGGCACTGGCAACCCTGGTGGCGATGCCGACATCACGGTCACTCTCGAGGACGGGCGCGTGCTGGAGCTTGCCGAGTTCTGTCCGACCGCGCAACGACCGGTCGATCTCCGTCGTGTAGGATTCCAATTCGTCCGCCAGTGGCAGGCACTGGAATTCCGAAACCACGCCCTCTCAGCGGATTCGGATTCGCTCTGATGACGGTACCCTGGTGCGCCTTGGCGGTTGCTGTGCTGGTCGCGATCTCATCGCGGCCAGCACACGCCCAGTCGCACCTTCTTCCGCGGTCAATTGACTCGGCTGCAGTGCCGATGATGCTTGGGTTGGAGCTTGCCCAGCCCATGGGCCTTGCGTTGACGATCGGCGGCTTCTACGTGGCCGACATGAGAAACCCCTCGGTTTCAAAGCACTCCGAGGACGGTCGGCTGCTGTGGCAGTTAAAGGCGACCGGCCGTGGGCCTGGGGACATCCATCAGCCCTATCGCATCGCCGCAACGCCCGACGGCGGCGTGCTGGTTTATGACCAGGGAATGCGCGACTTCTCGGCGTTCTCGCCGTCCGGGAAGTTCGTTAAGCGCTTCACGGTGAATGTTTCGTTTCAGACCGTCGACAACGTCGGTGTTCTCCCAGATGGTCGCATCGTGATCGTGGGCTATACCCGCGATACGAAGGCCGGGGATATGGCCGTTCATATCTTCAGTGAGGCCGGCCAGTGGGTCCGTTCGCTCGGGGCGCTACCCGAAACGAAGGACGCCAGCAAGCTTCGATATCTCGGCGCTGGCTTGATGGACATGCGACCGGATGGGCGACTGTTGTTTACGAGAAAAGGACCGTACGAGATTTTCGACATCGATGTAAATGGTGGGGTTCGTCGGCTTCAGGTGCCACGTGCCATCGGCCCGATCGCCGATTCAGTGGTCGACATCAGTACTGATTCGAAAGGCACGGAGCGAATCGCTTCGAGGGCGGCGCAGATGACGGTCCCACTGAGAACGGTTGCCCTCGGAAACGCCGGATATTTGTCAATGTACTCACAGAGCGGACAGAAGATGGTGGCGATGCATTCAGCGACGGGGGCCATCCAGGGTGCGGCGGCGCCGACGCGAGTCTCGCTGGTTGTTTTCGATGCTGTTCGTTGTCGGTTCCTCGGCTTTCAGGAGCGAGCTGACGAACCAATGCTGGTTGAAATTCCGCTGAACCGTATAGTCGATCGCGGTTCGTCTCGTAACTCCGACGCAGAGGTGGCACCATGTCGTATCTAGCCAGAGGCCTTGCCGCTCTATCCGCAGTGCTGTTTCTTACCGCCGCATCCGCCGCAGGCGCACAGGTCTTGCCCGGTGGCGGAGGGGAATGCGACGAGCAGTGCATTACGAATTATGGCCCTGATGGCGAAGTGGTCGGTCACGGTTGCATTGGCGGCGGTGACCGCGGCAGAAAGAACTGCTACGCGACCGTCGGAGACTGCACCACGGAACCGTGTGGGGGCTTCGCAATCGTAGATGCCACTGGTGCGGTTGGCCCAATCCAAGCATGCAGTCGAGTAAGTGCAGAGGAGTCCCTTCCGCGCCCCGCAGAGCCCCGACAGGCTTTCGGCGGCGACCAAATGCGCGAGCTTGGCGCGCGAGTTTCAGCCGATCGGCTGCCGAAGGCGCTGGCCGTAAGTGGTCGTCAGTCCGTTCACTGAGTCGAACACGATGGGTCGGTCGCGCAAGAACGGTCTGTTCGACCGACCGAGGTCTACGACCGCATAATGAATAGGTAAAGGCTTTCAGGTGCGCGATCGGCGCGGTGGGCGAGTGTCCCCCCGATGCAAGGGGTGTCATGCGTACCTCGACACTACGGCGCTCTTGATGACCGCAGATGCGGGTGGCAGCAGCGGCGCGCGGGTGCGAATTGTGGAAATGGGAGCTCCAACGATTCGCCAATCGCACGGGGCTCGCCATCACGGTCTGCCATTTTCCGCTCGGTACGAGCAAGTGGAACAAGATCGAACACCGCCTGTTCTCGCACATCGCGATGAACTGGCGGGGCAAGCCCATCGTGGATCTCGCGACCATTGTCACGCCTATTGAGGAGTCCACGACCGAG
>JANOKE010000388.1:0-2716 GCA_031419135.1 Gemmatimonadaceae bacterium | reverse complement strand
TCAGCAAAACGCCAAGCCGTTCGACTGGAAATACACACGTCACGATTTGGCCGGCCTGCTCGCCACGCTGAACTCCGAACACCCAGCGCTCCAGCGCGCGCGAAATACGTCATCGAACTTCCAAACACGACCACTTAGCCGGAGGATGCGATCCCGGCCAGCGGGACGTCTCCCTTCTTATGTCTCCCTTTTCCCGTCTCAATTTTCGCCCCGTCCGCTTACTCGGGCACCCGCCGACTGACCCGTGGTGAACGATATCTGCGTCTGCGTCAGATCCGGCTCCGCAACGCTTCCGGCGTGTACTGCTGCAACCACGTGGTCAGCACGGTCATGCTGCCGGTGATCATCAGCACGCCAATCAAGATCAGCAGCACCCCGGAGCCGCGCGACATCCACACAATCGCCCCGCGATAACGCTTGAACAGCACCATGAAGCGGTCGATCATGAGCGCGGCCAGCAGAAACGGAACCGCCAGCCCCAGCGAGTACGCCAGCAGCAGCAGCAATCCGCGATTCAAGTCAGCGGAGCTGGCCGTGTAGGTCAGCACCGCGCCCAGAATCGGACCAATGCACGGCGTCCATCCGGCTGCGAATGCCATACCCACCAACACCGTACCCAGATACCCCAACGGTTTGTTGGCGATGTGCACCCGTCGCTCGCGACCGAGCGCGCCAATATTGAGCACGCCCAGCAAATACAGACCGAGGAGAATCACCAGCACGCCGCCAACGCGTCCCACCCACTCGCGCTGCTGCAACAGCAGTCGACCCATTACCGTGGCGGTTGCACCCAGGACCAGAAATACGATGGTAAAGCCGGTCACAAACAGCAGCGAATGCACGAGCGTGGTGCGCCGTGAGCGCTGCACGTCGTCGAGACTCAATCCCGTAATGAAACTCACGTAGCTCGGGATAAGCGGCAGCACGCACGGCGACAGAAAGCTCAACACACCCGCTGTGAAACTGATCGTGAGTCCAACAGACGCGGGCTGCAGCACTCAGGATCCCAATGCGCGCTCAATGGCCGCCGTCAACGACGTGTCGTTGGGTGCAATGGGGCCCGTTTTCCGCCACCGCAGGATTCCCTCTTTGTCGATGAGAAAAGTGGCCGGTACACCGAGCGTCAGGAACAAGGACGAGATGCGTTCGTCGGGATCGCGCCAGATAGGGAACGTCATCTGAAAGTCGCGCATGAACCCACGAATGACTTCGTCCGTGCCGTCTGTATCGACGCTCACGCCCACCAGTTCCAATCCTTTCGCGCGGTAGCGCTCATGCAGCTGTCGCAGCTCCGGAATTTCGGCGCGACAAGGATGACACCACGTGGCCCAGATATTCAGCAGCACGACCTTGCCCCGCTCTCCCGCCAACGACACCGAATCACCGTTTAGCGAAAGCGTGGCATACGCGGGAGCGGGCAAGCCGATTTCCACGCGACCATCGGTAGCTGCAGCGCCGTCGGTACGCGTACCACAACTACTCTGCGTGACGATACTTGCCAGCGCGAACGCGACCCCCCATGCGTATCGCACGTACTTTGTACTGCACTTCCAAGTACTGCCGACTGCCGACTTCCTACTGCCTGCTGCGTCAGTCACTTGAACTCCGTAAGCGGTGCCCGCGCCACGCGAATGCTGGACGGACGACCCGGCACCGTCCAGGCGAACATCACGTTGGAACCAGTCACCGCCATCCGCGGGAATCCGCTGGCCCTGGCAACCGACGACGACGCAATGGTGGTGGCGGTGCCGGCCCTGCCGTCACGCGCGAAACGCCGCGCCCGAACGGCCGCCACGTCGCCGCCAACGCGTTCGACCCACGTCACCAACGCACCGCCATCGTTCAGCAGTGCCACATCCACGCGGCCCGCCGGTGTGCCTCCGTCGACACGCACCGGCGCGGTAAACGTGGCACCAGCATCATCGGAAAATGCAAGGTGTACGCGGGCGCTATCATTCGCCGCCGTAAACCAGGCCAACGCCACGCGCTTGTCGCGCGCGTCGAGCGCCGGCCCATTCACCGGGCACGCCGCAATCTTCCAGTTGTCGTTGTGCACCGAAACGCCTGCCGTCCACTTTCCGCTCACGCGACGCGCGACATAAATGTCGCGAATCTCCTCGGCGGAGCGATTCCGATAGGCCACGATGGGGCCGTTGGTCGTGACGGCCGCGGCGTTCTGGCAGCAGTCACAGGTGCGTTCGTCCAGTCGCACTTCCGGTCCGAGTGATCCATCCGGTCGCATCGTCGTGGAGACGAGCATCATCTCGTTCGCCGTATGGTGACCCTCCTGCTTGAACTTCCGACCGTCCAGCCACACGGCACCCAGCGCGCCTTTTTCGCGCCACATGGCTACGAAGCCATGCTCGGTGAGCGACGAATCCCGGTGCGGCGTGATCGGCGCACTCCAAGTGACACCGTTATCAAGCGACTGCACGATGCGTACGCCGTACGTGAACGTGCCGCGGCCATGGCGCTGCAACCAGTGCGCCGCAAGACGACCGTCATCCATCACCTCGATGGACGGGAAGTCGGCCCAGTTCACGAAGAAGTCACGTCTGGCCGCGATGGTGCGCGCTTCGGACCATTTCGTTCCGTCATGTGATGCGAAACGCACCGCGTGACCGGAATCGGCGGGTTCCAGCCACGACATGAACACGCGCCCGTCGGGCGCCACACTCAAATTGGGTTCTGCGCTGCCCGGACGCGCCGGACTGGC
>JANOKE010000387.1:0-1141 GCA_031419135.1 Gemmatimonadaceae bacterium | reverse complement strand
CGAGGCGGCGGGGCTTGCCGCATAGAATTGCCCGATCCGCACGATCAGCGTTTCGCTCTGGCACTCGGTGCGAACCTGCACCGTGCTATAGGGCGGGCTGTAGCGCAGCGCATGCTCAAGCAGTGCGTCATCGAGCACGTTGTCGATTCGCCAGTGCGCGAGGAGGTGCCGCGCGATGTGGGGCGCCAACCGTTCGAGCGGTTCCTGCGAGATCACGACCAGACTGACACCTGACAACGACGCGGCCGCCTCGATCATCTGAGAGGCGGCCGGCGAGAAAATCGGAACGACGAAGGCGACGAGCATGGTTGGGCGAACCTACATGCACACCCAAGCGCCACCCGGCACCTTGGCGGTCACCTTGACGCTCGTTGCCGAGTCGGTGGCCGTAAAGGTCACCGATTCATTCTGTCCGTCTTCCATGTTTGTCGTACTGCACGCCGTGACCTTGCGACCGGTGAGGTTTCCGGTACTGTCGGCGCCGAACATACCGAAGTCTTGCATGTTGTTGGATCCAGGCGCGCGCGTACCGCTGATTTTCACGCGCGCGTTGGGCGCCCAGTTTTTGCCTTTGAAGGTGAGTTTAGCGCCCTGCGGGCTGCGCTCGGCCTCGACGGTGAGCTGCGGTTTGGGCTGGCGGTCGCGTGTCACGGCGAAGGCGGCCTGCGTGGTGAGCGCAAGCGCGGCGATGGCCAACGCGGGAGCCAGAATGCGACGTACGGCCAGGCGGGCGGGGCGCTGGAAGCTTTGCATGACACTGCTCCGTTTGTCAGGTGAGGCGCGTTCGACGGACCGGATGACGGACCGGTTGGAGCGCAGGGGGAAGATGCGCGGAAACGTGTCCGATGGCAACGCCCCGGGGCCTCTGTCGCCCGCTACACACGTTGATTGGTGATCACGAACACCATGTCACCAACAAATCGCTTGAACGACTCGTTTTCCACGAACTGCTCGTACACCTGCGTGTCATCTTTGAGCAGGTTGCGCTGCGACGCGGTTCGCGGCGGCGGCACGACCGGCAGCGCCGGTCATGTGCTGCATGGTCTCGAGTGAGAACTCTGGGAGCGCGCCCTTGCACTCGCGCGCCTGCAGGACGCGCGCCCTGGTGCAGGTCATCAATCACTGGTACAATCGGCGCCGG
>JANOKE010000386.1:0-1648 GCA_031419135.1 Gemmatimonadaceae bacterium | reverse complement strand
GCCGTGGTGCTTGATCAGCGCGGCTTCAAGCGGTTGTCCGAGCGGTTTTCCGCAAGCGCCTGAGGTAACTCGGCGTCCTCAGTCTTTCACCGGAGTTCCCATGCGTGCACGGTTTTCGCAGTCTCGATTCACCCTGTCCGGCACGTTGCTGCTTGGCACCCTCGCGGTCAGCGCCTGCGGTCGTGGCGCCGACACGGCGAAGCAGCCCGATTCCGCGGCGGCCAAGACGTTTACGATCGCCATGATCGCCAAGAGCTCTACCAACCCGGTGTTTCTGTCGGGACGCCAGGGCGCCGATGCCGCTGCGGCCGAGCTGTCCAAAACGCATGGTCTCACTGTAAAGATCGATTGGCTTACGCCGCCCAACGAAGATGGCGCGGTGCAAGCGCAGCGTATCGCGGAGGCGGTGAACTCCGGCGCCAACGCGATTCTGCTCTCGGCCAGCGACGCCAGCAAGGTCCGTGGCGCGGTGAACGAGGCTGTTGATCGCGGTGTGCCTGTGATGACGTTTGACAGCGACGTGCCCGATTCCAAACGCTTTTCGTTTTACGGCGGCGACGACACGAAGATGGGTGTGCAAGTGATGGAAGAGCTTGCGACGCAAATGGGTGGCAAGGGGAAGATTGCCATCATTGCTGGTAACCAGAACGCGCCGAATCTGCAGGCGCGCGTACGGGGCGTGCGTGAGACGGCCGCCAAGTACCCCGACATCACCGTCGTCAATGCGTTTTACCACGCCGAAACACCGCAGGACGCCGCCGCAGAAGTGCTGAGAATCAAGAATGCGTATCCCGACGTGAACGGCATGGCGATGATTGGCGGATGGGCGTTGTTCACGCGCACGCTGCTCACCGATCTGGATCCCAAAAAGATGAAAATCGTGTCGATTGATGCGTTGCCGGCCGAACTCGCCTATGTGGAAACGGGACTGGCACCGGTGCTCTTCGCCCAGCCCACGTATAGCTGGGGCTACATCTCGGTCAACACGATTTTCGACCACGTGTATCTCAAGAAAGACGTGCCGGCCAAAGTGCAAATGGATTTGGTGCGTGTGTCGCAGGAGAATCTTGGTGAGTGGGCACGACAGTTGAAAACGTGGGGCTTCTCCGATGTCGATCCCAGGTACCTGGCGTTGCCAAAGTAATTGACCGTCCCACGCGTTCGGTTCCGCGGCGTCACCAAGCGCTTTCCCGGCATGGTGGCATTGCGCGACGTGTCGTTTGACGTCGCGCCGGGCTCATGTCACGCCATTTGCGGCGAGAACGGCGCCGGCAAGAGCACACTGGGCAGAATCCTTGCCGGTTTGCACCAGCCCGACGGCGGCGCCGTGGAACTCGATGGCACGGCAGTGCACTTCGGATCGCCTCGCGATGCGCTGGCAGCGGGCGTAGCCATGGTGCATCAGGAGCTCGCCTTCTGCGACAACCTCACCGTGGGCGACAATCTGTGCCTCCGAGCGCTTCCGCATCGACTGGGTTTCGTGCGCGCCTCGGAGTTGCGGGCGCGGGCGACCGGGCTGCTCGAGGCCACCGGCGCGCGTATCGACCCGGACCGCACGATGCGGTCGCTGAGCGTGGGTCGGCGCGGTTTCGTGCTTGGATGGAATGTATCGAGAAGGGCAACCAAAGCTACCTCGTGGCCAGCCTGC
>JANOKE010000385.1:0-1099 GCA_031419135.1 Gemmatimonadaceae bacterium | reverse complement strand
CGCGCAGTTGGTGCAGCGGTGCATGGCCAAGTCAGCGGCCGATCGTCCGCAGGGCGCGCAGGAGATTGTGAACGCGCTGGATAGTCTGTCCACGCCGAGCAGCACGATGCCCATGGGCGCGGCGAGTCGCGTGGCGTATCCTGCCGTCAGCACAAGGACGACGCGCCGCGCGACACGCCTGTCGGTGATCGCGCTTGGCATTGTGGTCGTTGCCGCCGGTGCGTGGTACGCCACGCGCCGGTCGGGAGATTCTGTCCCGGCCACGGACATGCGCCGCGTGGCGGTCGTGCCATTTGAGAACTTGACGGGCGACAAGACGCTGGACGTGGTCGGCCGCGTCGCGTCGGAAGAGCTGTCGCGCAGCATCGCACAAACCGACTCGGCCGACGTGGTGGATGGCAACGCGGTGCTGATGGCGCTTGGCGAAACGGCACAGAGTAACGAGGGCATGGTGGCGCGCGTGGCCAAGGCCACCGGTGCCGGCATTGTTGTGCGGGGCAGCTACTCGAAAGCGGGCGATTCGCTGCGCATGCAGGTGAGCGTCATCAACGCGAAAACGGGCAATGTGCTGCGCGCGCTCGATCCGACCACGGGGCCAGTGGCCGATCCCATGGTGGCAATTGCGGCGCTGCGCGAGCGCTTGCTGGGGTCCATCGTGAGCGGCGATCTGGCGCGCAAACTTACGATCGGTTCCGCGCCACCAAAGTACGGTGCCTATCTCGAGTATCTCGCGGGCCATGAGATGTTCGTGAAGGACCAGACGGCGTCTCGCGCGTACTTTGAACGGGCGATTGTGCTGGATTCCACGTTTGTCGGTCCCTACATAGCCCTGGCGTTCACCTACGCCAATGCAAGCCGCTACGACGACGCCGAAGCGGTCGCCAATCTACTGCGCAGGCAGCGGGAGCGTCTGTCGTCGGTGGACCGGCTGGCGCTTGACTATTTCGACGAGTTTCTTGTCGGCTTCTCAACCGAACTGCTGAAGAAGACCCAGGAGCTGCACCGCCGGACTGGCGAGGCTATCTGGGCAACACTGGCGGGCAGCATGGCCCTGGCGATCCTCAGGCCCATCGAAGCACTCGACGCGCTGAGAGTGAGC
>JANOKE010000384.1:0-2673 GCA_031419135.1 Gemmatimonadaceae bacterium | reverse complement strand
ACTCGTCGCGCTCCACATTGAGCACACACCGGCGCTCTCGCAGCCGGCAGCGGTGGAGATCGCGTTCATTGCCAATTCTGGTGACGCGACGATCGCACTGCTGAACGTCGCCACGCGGTCCATCGTCGGCAGGATTGACGTCAACCCGGCCGGTTCAAAGGCGTCGGGCCCAGGAGCAGCGAACTACGCGCAGGATACCGACGTCTCGCCCGACGGGAAAACGCTCTACGTCTCGCGCGCCTACATGGGCGATGTCGCCGCATTCGACATTGCCACCGGGAAAGTCCTGTGGCGCACCTCGCTGAACACCGGTCGCGCGGATCATATGACGATCACGCCAGACGGGCGCAGTCTCTTCGTTTCCGCGATGCTCGACAATCGCGTCTACCGCATCGCGACGGTCACCGGCGACATCACCGGACATATCGTCAGCGGCGTTTACCCGCATGACAACAAGATTTCCCGTGACGGCAGGTTGCTGTACAACACCAGCATCGGCGCCCTCGCCAGCCTCCCGCGCTCTCCCAATGCTGCACCGCTCGCCGAGACACCGGGGCATCAATTCCAGGTGACCGTGGTGGATGTGAACACGCTGGCAGTGCGCGAGCGGATCCGTACCGACAACGCCATTCGTCCGTGGCAGTTCGCGCCAGACGAGAAGGGACTGTACGCGCAGTTAGCCAACCAGCATGCTGTCGCGTTCTACGACTTTGCCGCGCACGCGTTTACTCGGCGTCTCGAGCTGCCTGTAAAGCCGGGCATCACTCTCACCGACTACGACTTCGAGGCGCCCCATCACGGTCTCGCGCTCACGGACGACGGCCGGACGCTGTGCCTGGCAGGACGCGCGTCGGACTACGCGGCGTTGGTCAGCGCCCCGGATCTGAAGCTTTTGGCCACGATCCCAGTGGGCGACGCCCCCGGATGGGCCGAGACTGCTGACAACGGCAATGTCTGTCTCATCACGAACACGCGGAGCGACGATCTGTCAATCATCTCGATCCGCGAGCGGAAGGAGATTCTACGGATGCCGATTGGCGATGGCCCTAAACACATCACCATCGCGCGAATTCCGCAGTCGGTAATCACCGCAGTGAGCGCCGGTGGAAGACGGTGAAGACGTCCAAGCACTGCCGCGATAGCAAGGTCTAGCGGGCGGCGCGCGCCGGTATCGCCTCGGTCAACAGCGCGAGTGCGTTCTGCAAGTCCATCGCCCCGGTCCGCGCACCTGGAAAATGGCCCATGCGCACCACAACCAGATCACGCGACGGCACCACATACGTTTCCTGTCCGCCCGCACCGCGAAACATGAATGCGTCACGCGGCACCTTTGACTGTCCTCGTGCATTTACCCAGACCATACCGCCGTAGGTGGAGTCGCTCCACGCGGGCGCCGGCGTGGAAACAAACGTTACGAATCCTTCAGGCAGGAGACGTTCGCCACCCCACACTCCATCGTTCAGATACAAGAGTCCGATGCGCGCCCAATTGCGCGCCGTGCCATAGTCGTATCCACTCAGCAGAAAGTTTCCGTACGGATCGGTCTCCAGCACTTGCCGACGAATTCCGATCTTGTCAAACAGCGCGTGTTGCGGCCACGTGAGATACTCCTCACCGCGCTTCCGCACGGCGTCGCGGATGATGAGCCCGAGTGTCATCGGATCGGAGTTGCGGTAACGCCCGAACGTATTCGGTTCGAACTGAAGTGGCCGTGTGGTTGCGAACTGAAACGCGTCGATGGCCCCTGTGTAGATGAGATCATGATCGTGGTATCCGGGAATGTCTTCCGGACTTCCGCGACTCATGCGAAGTCCGCTCGACATCCGCATCACGTCCATCAGGCGAATGCGCGCACGCGGGTCGTTCGGTGTCTTGTGCCACTCGGGAACCGGCGCCGGATCCTCAAGCCGCATCGCACCCTGCTGGATCAGGATGCCGATGAGTGTGCCGGTGATACTCTTGCCCATCGACCAGCTTTCGAGCTGCATGTCCTTGTTCGCACCATTGGCGTAGCGTTCAGCGACAATCAACCCCTTGTGAACCACCACGAAACCCGCCGTCAACCCTGACGGCGTCGCGAATGCGGCGTCAACGGCTTGTCCCAGCTTGACCGTATCAATGCCGCGATCGAGGGGCCCGCGCGGCAACAGATCTCCCATCGGCCAGGGCGTGGTGGCCGCATCGGGGAGATTGGACACCACCCGAACCGGTGTGAAGTACACACTGTCGCGCCCGGGTTGGTGAATGACGCACCCTTGGTCGCCATACAGTTGGGCTTCGCGCGTGATGCGATTGGCGAGCGAAAGTCGCACGAGCTTTCGTTCACGATCCACCTGGAACGCGCTGATGGAGTCGAGCTTCGCGCCGAGGAAGTAGGAGGAGACGTTTGCGCGGGCTTCGTGTTGCTCGCGTTCGGACACGAAGAGCGCCGAGCAGAGAACCTTTGCCGTGCCGGCCACGCGCCAACTGTCCGGATCGTCGGGTGGGAATCCGGGCTGCGCCAGAGCCGTCGCTGGCGTCGCCGCAGCCAGCAGAACCAGCGTCAGCACTCCAGGGAAACGAAGCATGACGGGCCGGGCGAGCGCGATGCAACTCGAGCGTGTGTCGGGTCCCATGGTGCACCTTTTGGCGACGGGACAGAGCAGGACGATGACGCGGCTAACATACGCGGCG
>JANOKE010000383.1:0-12598 GCA_031419135.1 Gemmatimonadaceae bacterium | reverse complement strand
CAGGCGCAGCGCTCGCGCGACGCCATCGTTCACCGGCACATCGTCATCGCACAGGACACGCAGCACGAACACGGCGGCGGCACGCGCCACCGCCGGCGGCGCGTTCACATTGCCGCGCACCGCCGGCGACGTGCCGGTAAGATCGAGATACAGCGTCGCATCCTCGATACGCGCCGCGATCATCACGGGAATCGGCGCATCACTCACCCCATCGCCTTCCAACGCGTCCGCGGCCTGTCCACGCGCGCCGTTTAGCAGCGCAAGCCGCGCGCGAACGCGGCGCTCGGTGTAGTCCAGCAACGCATCCACCGCCTCACCCAGCGGGGCGGCGCCAAGACGCGCATGCAGCGCCTGCCATCCGTCGCGACCGGCGCGACACGCCGCCCGCTGCGCGCGAAGATCTCCCTCGCGTTCGGCGGGCGTGCGCACATTGGCCAGCACGAGGCGCAGCACGTCTTCCTGCGGTTCACCGTCACGCTCAATGCGAACAGGCGGCACAATGATGCCTTCCTGAAACAGTTCCGTGGCACCAAATGGCATGCTGCCGGGGCTCATGCCGCCCACGTCGGCATGATGCGCCCGCACCGCCGCATAGCCGATAATCCGCGACGGTTCCGCCGCATCAGCAATCACCTCGACCATCGTGAGATCGGGAAGATGCGAGCCACCGTGCGAAGGATCGTTCAGCAGAAAGCAGTCGCGCGGCGCGGCACCAACGGCGCGAACGGCCGCCACCGATTCCGGCATCGCCCCCAGATGCACGGGAATGTGTGCCGCCTGCGCCACCATGCGACCATCGACATCGAACAACGCGCACGACGCGTCGCGACGCTCACGAATGTTCGGTGAGATGGCGCTGCGCTCAAGCAGCGTGCCCATCTCTTCGGCAATCATCGCCACGCTTTGCGCGAATACCGTGAGATCGAGTGCATCAAAGCGCCTGGACGTTTGGCTCACGCATTCCCCCGTGCGTCGGCGGCCGGATATCCAGCCTCGATGATCAGGTCACGACACCGCATCATCCACGCCTGCTGCAGATCAGCCATGCGCGCACCCTTGCCGCGATCGGGCGCCATCGACAACAGTCCCTGCGCCGACGGGTGCGGCAACGCCCGTCGCGCAATGGTCGGCATTGGCGTGCGCTCGAACACGATGTCCAGCGTTCGCGTGGCGACGCGGCCCATGGTCACCACGCCGCGAAGACCACGCGTTTGCAGCGCGGCCAGTTCAAGGGTAAGTCGCCGCACATTGTCGGGGCCTTCGAGTTCTGCCCGTGATGGCGCACGGAACGTCACACCGTTGTCGGTGGGACAGCAGTTGAATGCGTTTCCCAACGCGACCCCGTGCGCCACCGGTCGAACGGCAGCGTTCCGGAACTGTGCACCATCCCACGGCAACGTTTCGACAGCAGGTGGCAGCGCGACTGCGCCCATGTGCGACAACACCTGATACAGATGTTGGCCGGCCGCATCTCCGAAAAACGGGATGCCGCTCTTGTCGGCGCCACGCGGACCGGGAGCTTCCCCAATCAACAGCACATACACCAAGCCAGCGTCGGGCACGAGCGCCGGTACCGGGTCGCCGACAATACGACCCGTCGATGAACGACGCGACGCGACACTCACGACCGCTCCATCATCCATCCACCAATGGGCAGCGCGTGCGCCACCCACCCTCCCGCCACAAGCATTGTAGCGTCGGCGAGCCGTACCACACGCGGACCAACCAGCGTTCGGGTCATCGCGCGTCCGTCATCCTCGTCCTCAGTCAACACGCCGTCGCGCTGCGGTCGTGTGAACTGTACGGGCCAGGGCGCTCCACCCACAGCGGTGCGCACACTGATGCACTCCACGTTCCGTTCGAGCGTGAAACCCGTACGGGTCAAATGACGCGCCACGAAACGTTCGGCGATGTGAGCTCCCGAATCGCCGGGAGTCACCGGCACATCAAGCTCATGCCCCTGCCCTTCGAATCGCGTGCGAATCCACCACCGCGCCGACACGTCGCCCGTATCTGTCACGCCCAACCGTGCCGCCTCAGCCGTCAGACGCACCGCGAGGGTGACCGGATCGATTGCCTCCGTTCGTGTGACCAGACTGGCCACCGCTTCACGCCGCTCGGGGGCCAGCGCGAGTCCGATGGCGCTCAGCACACCGGCATGCGGCGGGATCACGATGCGTCGCATGCCGAGTCGCTCGGCAAGGCCACAGGCATGCAATGGTCCACCGCCACCGAAGGCAATGAGCGTCGCATCGCGCGGATCAAGGCCACGCTCAACCGACACGCGACGCAGCGCGCGCGCCATCGTGGCGTCGGTGGTTGCCAACAAGGCCTCGGCCGCCCGCTCGACCGTCACACCCAGCGGCGCCGCGAGATGCGCGATCGCCTCGCGCGCGCGAGTCGCACTGATGGTGACACCAGCGCTCCACGTGCCTTCGGCGATGTGTCCCAGCACCACATGCGCATCGGTCACCGTGGGTTGCCATCCGCCACGTCCGTAGGCGGCCGGTCCCGGTGCGGCACCGGCGCTTTCGGGACCCGCACGGAGCGCACCACCGGCATCGATCCAGCCAATGCTGCCACCGCCCGCGGCGACGGCTTCCACCAGCACGCGCGGTAACGCGATCGGGACGCCCGCCACCTCGCCACCGCGTTCCACCAGTGGCTCACCCTCGTCAATCAAGCCAACGTCCGCGCTGGTGCCGCCGATGTCAATCGTGAGCGCCCGAGAAATACCAAGGGCGCGCGCGACGGCTGCCGCACCAGTCACGCCTCCGGCGGGACCGGACAGGGCCAACGACGCTGCGTGTTCGGACGCCTCAGCTGCCGAAACCGTTCCACCGGCCGACGTCATCACCCGCGGAGTGGGATAGCCGTGGGTGAGCAACTGTGCACCAAGTCCGACCAGGTAGCGGCGTACGGCGGGACGCGCGTACGCCTCGGCCACCGTAGTGGCCATGCGCTCGTATTCGCGGATCTCGGGGAGCACGGCATGCGAACAGATCACGTCGCACGATGGAAACGCCTCAGCAAGCGCGGTGCGCAACGCGTTGGCGAGTTTCGACTCATGCGTGGCATCGGCATACGCGTGAAGCAGCGTGATGGCCACGGTATCGGGCGCTCGCCTTACCACCTCAGCGACGACCTCATTGATCGCGGCGTCATCGAGCGGTTCCAGCACGCCCTCGGGCACCATGCGTTCGCGCACCGGAATGATGTCCCGCGCCGACACCAACGGTGTCGCATGATGACGCGTCAGATCGTACAGCGCAGCACGCTCCTGTCGTCGCAATTCCAGCAGATCGGTGAAGCCCGCCGTAGCGCAGGCGACCACGCGCGCACCACGTCGCTCCAGCAGCAGATTGGTCACGACCGTTGTGCCGTGGGCGATATAGGCGAGTGACACTGGCGGGATCGCTGATACCTGCAACGCCGCCAGCACTCCAGCAGCACGGTCATCGGGGTTGCTCAAAACCTTGGCGGTGTGCAACGAACCGTCGGGAGCGATCGCCGCGAGGTCGGTAAACGTGCCGCCCACGTCGATGCCTGCAGCGATCGACGCGGCAGTGAACAGCGGCGCATTCACGGGCGTTCCGCCGCCGAGCGCCCGTGACCATTGCGCGACAGCGCCAGCGCAATCGCGACGTGCACCGGTACGACAACCGCCAGCACCACGCCGCTGGACTGCGACCACGCCGGTATCACCTGCATAACCACGCCGCACAACGAGAGCACCGCAATCACCGCGCTGACGCCTCGCGCGACGCGCGACGCGTGTCGGCGCGCAAATGCCACGGGCACCACCACGGCGGCCACCAGCAACAAGGGCTGGAGCGAAAGCAGTGTGGTATTTGCGCCCATGTAGGGTGCGTGCCGGGTCACTGTCGCCGCCAGCAGCAACCCCGTGCCCAGCACACCGCCAACGAGATACCATAGCGCAACCACGAGGCTCAATACCACTCGCGCCGCACGGGCGCGCGCATCGGCCAACGCCGCCAGCAGTCCCGCCAGCGTAAGGCCGAGGAGTAAGCCCAAGGCCAGGCGCGACGGCGGTTCGGACGGCAACGGGACACGATTCGCGGTGAACAGCGTGGTGTCGCGCTCCACCAGTCGATATCGGCGTCCGGCCACATCGCGCAGCACCAACGTCGCATAGTGCGATGCCATGTGTTCCGGCAGGAACTCCTCGTCCCATTGCGAGAGTGGCTCGTCGGCGTGCCGACCGAGTGCGATTTCGATACCCGCGTAGAGGGGCAGCATGGACGCCAGCAGTCTCGCCGTTTCCCCACGCCATGTGCGACCCGCACCGGGGACGCTCAAGGCGGAACGCAGTCGACCGCCCAGCACCCAATCGAGTGCGTCGCGCAACCTGGTGCCGCAGTTGTCGCGATAGTAGTCGTACCGATAGTACTTGTTTGCCTCGCGCGCATTCCATTGCAGGTATTCGAACAGGGCGGCGCGTTCGACAGGCGTCAGGGCCAGCACCTGTTGCCGGATGGTGCGATTGTCTGTTCGGTACACGTCGTTGAAGAGCAGCGTGGGGTAGCCCGCCATTGAGTACTTCGTGTCGCCGGTCAGAAATCGCGTGAGAAAATTCGGCTGCGCAAAGTCGAACATGCCCCAGTTATACGCGACATCGTCGCCGGTGATGGTGTCGCGTACCGCGAGTGCCGCGTGGCCAAATCGTTCAAAGAACACGTCGGACGGACCGTATGTGTACAGGGAGACGGCGAGCGATGCGCCCCGAATTGCCCGCGCGCTGTCTACGGCGACCGACACACCGGGCGGCGCTGGCCGGTCTTCCGCACCCAACGTCGTCACCGTTGGCTGCGCAATGGTCTCGCGGTTGGCCGACACGATCAGCGCAGCGGCGAGTACCAGACGTCCTACCGGCGATCGCATCAGAAGCGAAACTCTTTTCCGTCGTCCGCCGCGCGATAGATCGCTTCGAGCACACGATGGACCAGCGCCTGATCGCCTGGCGGCTCATACGGCGCCTCGCCGCGGATCACCGCCAGAAAGTGGGCGATTTCGGCGCGATAGCTTTGCAGGAACGGACTCTCGCGCGCCGCCGCGCCCGACGGCGACACGTCGACGCCGCGACCATTCAGTTCCTTCGTCACGCGCAACGGGGCCAGTCGTGCCGAACCCCGCGACGCGTGCACTTCAAACCACCAGCGTTCCTCATCGCCGACGTATGACCACGACACGTCGAAGGCGAATACCAGACCCCCTTCGCACTCGAGGAACACCTGCATGGCGTCTTCAACCGCCGTTGCCCCGCGACCGCGACGCATGACCGCAGATACGCGCACGGGTGCCTTGAAATCGGCCAGCCAGAGCGCGAGATCAAGCAACGGGAATCCCTGCTCAAGGAAAGACCCGCCGCCCGATTCCGCGCGGCGGGTGCGCCAGCCGCTGTCCGTTCCGCGTCGAACCGTCAACGCGCCGGCCCGGATTGATGTCACCTGGCCCAATTCGCCATTGCGGAGAAACTGATCCAGCGCCTGCACGTCGGCGCGGAATCGCAGGTTGGTTCCGACCACCAGTCGACGATCGACTTTGTTGGCCGCCGCGATGCAGCGCTCGACTCCGCGCGCCGTGAGCGACAGCGGACGCTCGCACAGCACGTGCAGGTTCGCGCGCAGCGCGCTCAACACGTGCGGCTCATGCAGATGATTGGGGGTGGTGATGACCACCGCATCCAGTTCATCCGAGTCCAGCAACTCCTCGAAGTCGGTGAACACATCGGGGACGCCGAAGCGATCGGCGAGCGCGCGTGCTTTGGCGGCATCGTTGTCGCAGAGCGCGACCAGCGACGCGCCCCGCAACTTCGAGAGCACCGGGATATGCGTCAGCTGGGCAATGGCACCCGTGCCGACGACGGCGATACGCACGCCGTCTTTCATGCCGCCTCCAGGAAGAATTGCATCACGAACACTCCATCACGCCGGTCAATCGGCGAATCCGACAACCGTGCCGGGGTAGTAATGACGCAGGATCGTTCGCGCATCCTGGCCGGCACGCGCACGCCCGATCGCGCCCCACTGACACATGCCGACCCCATGACCGTTGCCGTTGCCGCGCAAGGTGACACCGGTGAGCCGACCGCCGCTGCGCGCTTCGCGCTCCACGGAAAAATACGTGCTGGACAGAATGGCGCCACGCGCATCGCGAAGAACCGCCCGCACATCGCGCGCGCGGATGGTGATGTCACCGCGATCGGTTCGAAACACCAGCGTGGCCACGCGCCCTGACGTGGTCCGTTCCGACACCTGCAGCTCGCGCACCGACGTCGACAGCGGCGACTGGCCGCCCTGCAGCTCGATCGCCCGACGCACCGCCTCGCTGATGTGCTGCTCGCCCAGCTCTTCCACCCAGTGATTGCGCGGGTTGATATCACAATAGGGGCGACCGGTGGTCAGGTTGAGGTCGCTAACCGATTGCAGCCAGGGCTGCTCCTGCGCGTCGCGCCACGCCTCGCGCGGTGTGGCGTTGCGGCCCCCGCAGGAGGAGAAGTACGGCGCGTCGACGGTTCGACCTGCATAGCGCAGCACCATTCCGGCGGTGCCGTCGATCGCCTCATTCACCAACGGATGCTCGACCTCGACGCCACCGTACACTTGATTGGTGACGGTGGCTACCATATGCCAGCCACTTGATGGCGCGGGGACTCCTTCAGCGGGAACACGAACATAGGAATAGCTGCGCGCCGCAATAGCCTGCGCTTCGAGGGCGGCGCGATCGGTGCGCTGTCGTGTGCCCAGTTCCAACGGGACCACGCCACGCAGGTAGTCTTCGACCGGCAGACGGTTGACGACTTGAACGCCGGAGTCGGTGGCGGTGAACCACAGTTCTCCGCGATATCGTTTGCCATTGAACACGACGAACCCATTCGACGTCGGTCGCGCGACGAATGGGCCGCCGCGCCACGGCGTGGCATCGTCTCCGTCGCCGGCCACGCGCAGCAGCGCGCCACGTTGCTCCACACGCCACCCCTCGCCACCTGCACCGCGCACCAGCGATTGCCGACCGCCCTGTTCGTCAATCCGCCACGGTGTTGTGGCTGACACGGCCGCCTGCGGCACGCCGCCAGTCAGCGCAATGCGTGCCGTTCTGTCCGCTGCGTCGAGTCGACCATGCCGCTCTGCGCCGGCTACCGTAGCCCGCGTCCCACCACCGCGCGGCGCGCAGGCGGTGCCCACCGTGGCACCAATCACTACCGCGCTCAGGAGCGACAGCACGGACACGCGTGCAGTCACCCGAGCACCCGTGACGACAGTCCGCGGTTCACCAATCACCGATCCGTCATCGACCGTAGCTTCCCGCAGTGGACAGCGTCGCACCAGCCATCGGCAAATGCCGAGAGGGGCGCCATACCGGCGCGACCGGCGCGTCGACAATACCCAGCCAACGCGCGCGGAAATCGAAATCGTCCACCACCTGTTCGATCCGCACATTCACCAGAGAACCGGGCGGTGCCTCGCCCTGCACGTACACCACCCCATCGATGTCGTCCGCCTGCCACGGGGCTCGGCCGATACGCTCACCCGGCCGATCACCGATTCGATCGATCAGCACCGGAGTTTCGCGCTGCAGAAATCGTTCGTAGCGTTCGCCGGTGATCGCGCGCTGCAGTTCCTCCACGCGTTCCTTGCGCTCACGCTTGATCGAATCGGGCACATCGTCGTCCAGATCGTACGCGCGCGTGCCTTCCTGCGCCGAATATGTGAAGCAGCCAACCCGATCACACTGGATCTCCTCGAGGAAATCGCAGAGCACCTGGAAGTCGGTTTCTGTTTCACCCGGAAAGCCCACGATCACGGTGGTGCGAACGGCGAGGTCGGGCACGATCTCGCGATAGCGCGCCAGTCGCGCGCGAATGGTTTTCTGCCGCTCCGGGCGCCGCATACGCGCCAGCACCGCATCCGATCCATGTTGCATGGGCGTATCGAGATAGCGCACGATGCGCGGATTGTCCGCGATCACTTCCAGCAGACGTGGGGTGATGCCGGCGCTGTACAGGTAGAGATTGCGGATCCACGGAATGCCCGTTTCGCGCACCAGTGCTTCAAGCAGTTCAGGCAACGCGAATCCATCGCGTCGATCACGTCCATAGTGCGCCAGGTCCTGCGCCACCAGATTGATCTCTCGCGCCCCCTGCACCTCCAACAGCTGGGCCTCGCGCACCAATTCGTCCAGCGCAAACGATCGGTGCTTTCCGCGCATGAGCGGGATTGCGCAAAAGGCACAGCCGTGATCACACCCTTCACTGACTTTGAGATAACGCACGTGTGCCGCCCCGCCGCCGAACACCCGGACGCCTGGATGTTCCAGCAACTCGCCGCCAATCAAACCGCGCTCGATCAACTCCGGCAGCAACCGATCTGTCTCAGACGTCCCGAGAAAGAGATCGACCTCGGGCAGTGCGTCGATGAGCTCGGACTTGTGGCGTTCGATCATGCAGCCGATGGCAAATACCGCGCGACAGGTGCCGTGGTCTTTCAGTCGTGTTGCCGCAAGAATGGCATCGATAGATTCCTGCTTCGCCGCGTCGATGAAGCCACAGGTGTTCACCACCACCACTTCGGCCTCGCGGAGGTCGGTGACCAACTCGCCCCCGTGCGCCACGAGATCGGCCAGATACCGCTCTGAATCCACCGTGTTCTTGTCGCACCCGAGGGTGACCAGTCCGAACTTGAGCATCGGGGAAAGGTAGCCACCCGGAGCGCCTCGACTCAACCGGACGGCTGGGCCGCTCGGCGAGCCCGCACGAAGGGCGACAGCGCGTAGGGCGCGAGTTGCGCGTCGGTGAGCCGGGACGCTCCATCGATAAGTCCCAGGCAGTCGCTTGCACCACAGGCGCAGGTGAATGGCTGCGCCATTTGCCATTCGGTACTGGGATAGAAGTACACCAGTTCATCGCCGGCGCGCAGATCGGTAAGGGCCACCAGCGCCAACGCCGCCATGTCGAACGCGACATTGGGCGCACACGAATGATTCACACACTCGAGACAGGCCGGTTCCGGCTTCAGGTGCGTGTCGGCATCGAGTTGCACGGTGAGGTACGTGGCGGTCCGATACCGCGGACTGTGCGCAAAACTGACCAGCACCGATCCCGCCGCTTGATCGTTTACAATGCGTACGCAACGCTGCCCGAGGTCGCCGCGATGGTCGATCACGAAGTCCGTATCATCCAGCAGCCGAGCCGTCACTAACGAAAATTCCCGAATTGCAATTCCACCCCAAAATCGACCTTTCGCAACACCGCGATGGCGTCCTGCAGATCGTCCTTGCTGGGTGACGTCACGCGCACCTGATCACCCTGAATGGAGGCCTGCACCTTTTTGAGCTTCGCCTCCTTGATGGCGGCCGACACCTTTTTCGCCGTGTCGCTGTCCAGCGCCATTTTCAGCTTGATCTCCCGGCGCAACACATCACCACCGCCGGGTTTCACATCGCCGATATCCAGATTTTTTACCGGCACGCCACGCTTGATCAGTTTGGACTGCAGCATATCAAACAACGCATCCATGCGCATATCGCTGTCGGTGGCCAACTGCACCAGACTGTCCGATCGCTTGAACTCGATGGTCACGAGCGCTCCCTTGAAGTCGAAGCGCTGCGCGACTTCCTTTTGCGCCTGATTGACCGCGTTGTCCACTTCCTGCAGATCCACGCTGGTGGTCACGTCGAATGAAAAGGTCGAGGCCATGATTATCCGAGAAAACTTTCCAGTGCCCTGGCGCGCGACACGTGCCGGAGACGGGAGAGCGCCTTTTCCTTGATCTGTCGCACCCGTTCACGCGTGATGCCCAGCATGGCGCCGATTTCCTCGAGGGTCATCGGATCGGAACCGTCGATCCCGAAGTACAGGCGCAGAATTTTTGCCTCGCGCTCCTTGAGGCTGCCCAGCGAATCTTCGATCGCCTCGGTAAGTGCCTTTTCAAAGGTCTGCTCATCCGGCGTTGGATTCACGGTGTCGGCCAGGTAGTCCAGCAGCCGATTGTCCTCGCCCGGTGTAAGCGGTGCGTCGAGCGAAAGGTGCACTTGCGAGATCGACATGGTTTTGGCGACCTCTTCTTCCGTGATGTCCATCCCTTCGGCAATTTCGGCGTGCGTTGCTTCGCGGCCGAGCTCCTGCAACAGCACGTTTGCGCGCTTGCCGATGCGATGCAGCGTTCCTGCCCGATTCAGCGGTACCCGCACGATACGCGATTGCTCAGCCAGCGCCTGAAGAATCGCCTGGCGAATCCACCACACGGCGTAGGAGATGAACTTGATTCCCTTGGTTTCGTCGAATTTGTGCGCGGCGCGAATCAGACCGAGATTGCCCTCGTTGATCAGGTCGGAGAGCGACACGCCCTGATTCTGGTACTTCTTCGCGACCGACACCACGAAACGCAAGTTCGAACGGACCAACTTGTCGAGCGCATCCTGGTCGCTGACGCGGATTCGACGCGCCAGTTCGGCTTCCTCTTCGCGCGAGATGAGGGGATAGACACTGATGTCGCGCAGGTACTGGTCCAACGACCCTTCCTCGTACTGCGCCTTCTTTTTCGTCGGAGTTGCAGCCATGGCACCAGCAGAGCGGTGAGACGGGGAATGCGAGCGAGGAAGAACCGAACATTCGTCTGCAAGCAGTACGTTGCGCAAGCCGTCTCACATCATCGCACGACGGTTCCCAGCCGAGCCCACCGAATCCGGGTCAACCACGCCAGTGACGAGATGGAATCCGGCGTGAAACTGTAGTACACGATCAGCGGCGTTCCACGCATCAGGCTGTCGGCAACGAAACCCCAGTAGCGACTGTCCAGCGAGTTGTCGCGATTGTCGCCCAGCACGAAGAAGTGATGCAGCGGCACCACCAGCGGACCCCAGTTGTTTCGTGACGGACTATACCCCGTGCCTCTGGCAAACGCGTCGGGTGCCGTCCCCGCGCTGGCGGCCACCGCCGTCTTCACCAGATAGCCGCGCTGCCAGCGAAACGAATCGTTCACGGGATCAACGCCGGGCTCGGAGTGCACCACGTAGCGTTCGTCCAGCCCGTGGCCGTTGCGCAGCAGGGTACCGTCGCGCATCGCCACCGTATCACCCGGCAAACCCACGAGGCGTTTCACGAAGTTCTTGCTGGGGTCGACTGGGTACTCGAACACCACCACATCACCATGCTGCGGCGGCCTGAAGGCCGGCAGACGCCGACCGGAGAACGGAATCTCGGCACCATAGACCAGCTTGTTGACGAGCAGAAAGTCGCCCACCAACAGGGTCCGCTCCATACTGCCGGATGGGATCTTGTAGGCCTCGACAAAAAACGTCCGCAAAACCAGGAACAACAGCACGGCGGCGGGAAAGACCTTCGCCCACTCCCACAGCCAAGACAGCCGCAACGCGCGCCGCGCCCGCGTGCGGCCATTCGCTGCCCGCAATGCAGTCGCGCGCAACTCGGCGTCGGGAGACGATCCTGGCAAGGCGGTCATGACGGCGGCGGCAATCCGGGCAGGTGGCGAAGTGCTAATAGTTGTCGATCTGCGCGCGTTGCAGTGCGCCGGAATAGTCCACGTACCCCACCTTCGTTTCGGAATAGAACTCGTACACTTCCCAACCGCCCTCACGATGCCCATTGCCCGTTTGCTTCACCCCGCCAAACGGCAAATGCGCTTCGGCGCCAATGGTCGGTGCGTTCACGTAAGTGATGCCGTTGTCCAGGTCCTGAAATGCGCGGAAGGCCACGTTCACGTTGGAAGTGTACACCGAAGACGACAGGCCGTACCGAACGTCATTGTTTACCGTGAACGCCTCCTCGACGTCGTGCACCTTGATCACCGAAAGGACTGGTCCGAAAATCTCTTCCTGCTCGAGACGCGAACCCGCCGTCACGCCGGAAAAAATCGTTGGCTGGAAAAAGAAGCCGCGATCGAGCCCTTCGCCCGTAGCCCGCTGTCCGCCACACACCAGCGTGGCGCCCTGAGCACGCCCGATGTCGATGTACTCCTCAACTTTCGCCCGCGCTGCTGCATTCACCAGCGGCCCCACCTCCGTGTTGGTCACGCGGCCGTCGCCAAGTCGCAACGCCGAGGCACGTGTGGCCAGCCGTTCCACGAACTGATCATGAATGCCGGATTGGAGCACCAATCGACTGGTGGCGGTGCAGCGTTGGCCGGTCGTGCCGAATGCGCCCCAGAGCACACCATCCAGTGCCAGATCGAGGTCGGCATCGTTCAATACGATCTGGGCGTTCTTGCCACCCATTTCCAGAGAGAGGCGCTTATGCATGCACCCGCACGTCTCGCCAACGAGGCTGCCCGTTTCCGTTGAACCGGTAAACGAAATCACCGGCACCTGCGGATGCTCGACCATCGCCTTGCCAATCACGCTGCCCTTGCCGTACACCAGTTGGATCACTTCCGGCGGCAGCCCCGCCGCCAACAGGATCTCCACCAACGCCGTGGCCGTATGCGGCACGTCTTCGGCCGGCTTTAACACCACCGAATTGCCGCACAACAGCGCTGGGAACGTCTTCCACGTGGGAATCGCCATTGGGAAATTGAATGGCGTGATGAGACCGCACACGCCGATCGGGCGCCGCATGCTCATG
>JANOKE010000382.1:0-2489 GCA_031419135.1 Gemmatimonadaceae bacterium | reverse complement strand
CGGCATGGTGGGGTACACCATCGCGTCGATGCGCTGTGCGCGAAACGATTGCGTAAGCTGCGCGACAACGTCGGCGCGTGAGCGCGCGAAGGACACCCCTGCGCCGTCGCGTTCGTAGGGCTGCTCTATGAGCAACGCCATCGCGTTCCACTCCGCTGGGAGTACATCGTAGAACGCGCGAAAGGCGGCAAGTCCACGTTGCACGTCGCGCAGCGCATCGCGTTGGGCATCGCGCCCGACCCCGTGCTGTCCGGCAAAATAGCGCAGCAGGGCATTCGCCGTGGGTGCCGGTGAATTGGCATTGGGCGCCACGTCACCGCGCGCTGTGGCCGCATTGGCAAACTGCTCGCGCACACTCGCGCGGTTAACCGACGGAACGAACGTTTCCACCACGGCACCGGCGGCGACGCAATCCGCGATCGCGCGATCAAATACTGCCAGCGACTCTGCGGTCATCTGCGCACGCGGCACGTGGAACTCCACCAATCCGAGTCGCGCGCCAACCAACGCATCGTCGTGCAAGCGGGCCAGCGAGCCAGGTGTGAACTGTGTGCGCAACGCCAAACCGTCCGTGCGGTCATAGCCGGCAATCGCATCGAGAAGCAGCGCGGCGTCGGCCACGGTGCGCGCTAGCGGGCCGTGGGTATCCAGATAGGGCCAGGTGGGGATCACGCCCGTTCGAGGCACCAGACCAAATGTGGGCTTCATGCCCACGATACCGGTAAATTGAGCCGGAATGCGATTCGATCCGCCGTCGTCGGTGCCGAGGGCCGCAAACGCCATGCCGCACGCCACCGCGACCGCCGAGCCGGCGCTCGAGCCACCGGGTGTGCGTATACCCGCCGGGTCATGCGGATTGCGCACTTGTCCACTCAGCGAACTGGTGCCGTTGCCGCGATAGGCGAAGTCGTCGGCGGCACTCTTGCCGAGAAGCACCGCACCCGCCGCGCGCAGGCGTTGCACTTGCAGCGCATCACGCGATACGGGTGCGGGGAACAGCCGCGCCCACTCGGCGCTTGACGCAGATGTGGGCAGCCCACGCACATCGTAGATGGACTTGGCGAAGAGCGGTACGCCATCCAAGGGTCCGCGCAGGGCGCCACGTCTCGCGCGCGCATCGCTGGCGCGAGCCTCATTGAGCGCCGTGGCCGCCAGTTGGTCAATAGCATGCAACGATCCGTTCCACGCCTGACAGCGGTCGAGGGAGCGCGCGGTCACTTCGGTCGCTGTGAATTCACCACGCGCCCGCCCTGACTGATACTCGGCGATTGTCCCGCTGAGCGGATCGGTACGCAGGACAGGCCATCGTGCCAGTGGGATTGCGAACAGTGCACTCAGCTGTGCGAGCGCTTCGCGGCGCGTCGGTGACATAGGCTCGCGTGGTGGGTATGAACGCGGAATGCCGTTATTGCCTGAGCGCGACCTCGCCTTCGATCTCAACCGGAATATCGAAGGGAAGCTCGGCCATCCCCACGGCACTTCTGGCATGTGCACCAATGTCAGCCCCAAACACGTCGACGATCAGGTCGGTGAAACCGTTGATAACCGCCGGTTGCTTGTTGAAGCCCGGTGCCGAATTCACCATCCCAAACACTCGGGTCCACGCCGAGATGCGGTCAAGATCGCCGAGCTCGCGCGCCAGACTCGCGAGAATGGATAGTGCCGTCAGACGCGCGGCGACGCAGGCTTGCTCGATCGAGACATCGCGTCCAACCTTGCCCAGTGGGTGGGCGAGTGAGCCATCGACAGTGGTGGGGCCATGTCCGGAAATGATCGCGCGTGTTCCAACAATTCTGACCCACGGAAACGGCAACACCACGCCGGGTGGAAGTTGCAGTGGGGAAGGGAGCACCAGATTCAGCGCCTTCAGTCGTGCGTCTATCTTCGACACAGGGGGTCTCCCTCGTGAAAGGGCTCACCAACCTGTCCCCTCACGGCCACTGAGGGGACAGGGGGGCGACCAGTTATTTCTTGACAGTCAGATTGTTCGTGACCGCGTAACCCGTTGCTTTGGATACGGCGATTTCACCGGCCAGCACTCGTTCGGCCTCCGTTTTCACGGTGCCTCTCAGCGTGACGGTTTTCTTGTCTTCGTCGGTGTCGACGTTGATGTCGCCGGCGTCTACACGGGTATCGGCCATAATGGCGCTCTTAATCTGTCCCGTCTCCATCGCACCACCCATCGCCGCACCGGTGGAGGCAGCGGCCTCAGCCGTTTTTTCCGCTGCGATGTCGGCGTCTTTCTTGACGCCGTCCGCCGTGTTGCCGCAGCCGGTGATCAGGGCGAGAAACGCAAGTACACCAACCGCATTGATAGCATTCATCAGCAACTCCTGAAGGGTGTGTAACAATTGACTTCAACCAACGTACTTGGAAATGTAGCATCGTTGCTGCGCAATACGGAAGTCAAAGCGAGAATCGCCAATGCGCCAAACGTCTTGACTGCACTGCTCCGTGCCACCAATCACTGGTCAGCTCACATTCGCGCG
>JANOKE010000381.1:0-1627 GCA_031419135.1 Gemmatimonadaceae bacterium | reverse complement strand
ACGCGATCCTCCAGCCGTTCGGTGATCTCACGTTCAAGCGAGTCTTTCGACACACCCGCGCGCCACTCCGATCGCGGCTTGAGCATGACGAAGATGTCGGCTTGGTTAACCCCCATCGGATCGCTGCCGATTTCAGCGCGGCCCACGCGACTCACGACTGTGGTCACCTCCGGCGACATGCGAACGGTGCGCTCCAGCTCGTTCTGCATCGCGATGGATCGCGACAGCGAAATCGTCGGGTCCTTGGTCGCACTGATGAGGAGTGAGCCCTCGTCGAGTTGCGGCAGGAACTCAGTCCCGAGTCGGGGGACGACGAAGAGCGTCGCGAACAGGAGCGCGAGCGCGGTGACGACTGTAGCAGCCGGACGCTTCGCAACGGCGCCCAGCGTGCGGGCATAAAGCGTATCCAACGCGTGCTCCACGCGCTGCGCGCTCCTGGACTCGCGCGCTCCGCGTCGGAACACCCACGTGCTCGCGGCCGGGATGAAGCAAAGCGCCAGGAGCAGACTACCGCCCAACGCGATGGCCACTGTGATCGCCATCGGGCGGAACATGCGTGCCTCGAGCCCCTGCAAACTCAGGATCGGCACGTACACCAGCATAATGATCAGCACGCCGAACGCGATGGGACGTGCAACCTCGCGAGCGGCAGAGAGCAGGCGCGCGGCGGTGCCATCGCTGGTTGCAGGAAGTTCGCCCGCCTCTTCGTCGCTATGGAGGGTGCGGACGAAGTGCTCTGTCATGACAACCGCACCGTCGACAATCATGCCGAAATCGATGGCGCCGAGACTCATGAGGTTCGCCGAGAGCCCGAGCCAGCGCATGCCGAGGAACGCGCAGAGGAGCGAGAGCGGAATCGTGGCCGCCACCAGAAGCGCCGCGCGAACGTTGCCGAGGAAGAGGAGCAGCACTGCGATCACGAGCAGCCCGCCTTCAATCAGGTTCGTGCGCACTGTGCGCAGCGTACCCGCAACCAAGTCGGTCTGGTCGTAGTACGGGATGACCTTCACACCGGGTGGCAGCGAGCGATTGATGTCCTCGACGCGCGCGCGCACGCGCTGCACCACTTCGCGCCCGTTTTCGCCGCGGAGCATCATCACGATGCCGCTCACGACCTCGCCGCGGCCGTCATGCGAAACCGCACCTTGGCGCAGCTCCGCGCCGTATCGCACGTCGGCCACGTCACCAATCAGCACTGGCACGCCGGCGCTGCTTGCACGGATCACGGTGTTGCGCAGATCATCAAGCGTGGCGGCGGCACCGAGTCCGCGCAGGATGTATTGCTCATCCCGATGCTCCAGGTAGCCGCCAGCGGCGACCGCATTGTTCGATTTCACCGCTTCGACCACGTCGTGCAGCGTGAGCCCGAAGCTCACGAGACCTTCTGGGCGGACGACAACCTGCGCCTGCCGCACCTCGCCGCCAAAGCTATTCACCTCCGTCACGCCGGCGACCGTCCGGAGCTGTGGACGGATGACGCGATCCTGCAACGTGCGCAGCGCACGCATATCGAGCGTATCTCCGGCCTTCGTGGTGACCGCAAACTCGACGGTGTACATGTAGATCTCGCTGTTCGCCGCGCTCAGCGGACCAAGTGTCGCGTCCGCACCCGGCGGGAGCGCCTCGC
>JANOKE010000380.1:0-1051 GCA_031419135.1 Gemmatimonadaceae bacterium | reverse complement strand
GTCCACGTAGTGTCCTGACGGCCGTCCCGCCGCCATCGGCACATTCCAGACGTTGTCATGCGGACCGCGATCGGCTTCGTCGCCGGTGCCCGGATACCAAGGCCACTGATGCATTGACACGAAGTGAATTCGCGGATCATGCTCCACCAGCGCCTGCGTGCCGTTGCCGTGATGCACATCCCAATCCACAATCAGCACCCGCTGGCATCGGTGATGCGCAATCGCATAATGCGCGGCAATCGCGATGTTCCCGAATACGCAGAATCCCATCGCCCGATCGCGCAGTGCGTGATGTCCTGGTGGCCGTACCGCCGAGAAACTGCGCAATGCGCGACCGTCGAATGCCATATCGACGCCGTCCAGCACGCAGCCCACGCTCGCGGTGGCCGCGTCCCACGAACCCTCGCTGACAACCGTATCCGCGTCGAGGTGGCCGCCCCCGCCCGCCACGAGGGCGGCCACCTGATCGACATAGGCGCCGTCGTGGGCCAGCAGGAGTTCGTCACGGATCGCGTGACGCCCCTCGTGATGCACCAGCGCCGTAAACAATTCGGGCTCGTCTCGCAGCGCGCGCGATATCGCGCGCAGCCGACCGACATGCTCCGGATGTCCCCATCCCGTGTCGTGACGACCGCAATCAGAATGCGAGATGAATGCAACGGGAGTCATACGCGACCGTGCCGAGGCGGAGGGTAGGTGCGGCTCACGGCGCACCACGGAATCGACGCAGCGCCCACTCTGTCACGAGCGCCGCACCGGCAACTGCGAACAGTACCCACAGTGGCAACCCGTCGCGCGAATTGGTTTCAACTACCACCATCCCATCAACGTCACGGGCACCAACGCGCGCGATCAGATCGGCCAGTGGCGCCGCATCACCCGGCCAGTTCGCTACCGGCCCGGCGCGGCTGGTGTCCTCTGCCCTGCTCGGCGGCGTGAATGCGACCGCGCTCACAAGAGCATTCCACCATCGACGATGCGCCTCGACCGACTCCTCACGCCCTTCCATACGCCAGCGCCACGTAGAGCGGTACCCGCTCGCCAACACTCG
>JANOKE010000379.1:0-1984 GCA_031419135.1 Gemmatimonadaceae bacterium | reverse complement strand
GCTGGAGGTTGGAGGCGCACCATATCTCGCGAGCCTACGCATCGATCAAGCGAAGAACTGGAACGAATTCCGCTCGGCACTCACCTTCGCGCGCATGCCGGCGCTCAATTGGGTATGGGGCGACACCAGTGGCGCGATCGGATGGCAGAGTGCCGGCATCGCGCCGATTCGCCGCACGTGGGACGGCCTGATGCCCGTACCCGGTGATGGTCGGTACGAATGGCAGGGATTCCTGCCCATTGCGCAGCTGCCCCACGCCGCCTCGCCAACCATCAACGTGTTCGGAACTGCCAACGCCTTCAACGTGCCCGCCGACTACGCGCATGTTGATGCCGTGGCGCGCACCTGGGCCGAGCCGTGGCGGTTACGCCGCCTCACCGAAGTTCTGGACACACTCCACGGGGCAACCGTCGCGGCGATGGCGCGACTGCAGCACGACGAAACCGCGGTCGCCGCGCGGCAGTTGGTTCCGCTGTTGCGCAATCTGGAATTCACCAGCCCGTTGGCGAAGGCGGCCAGGGATTCGCTGTTGCACTGGAACGGCGTGCTGTCGGCCACGTCGTTGGGGGCGGCGATCTACGCGGTGTGGGAACGTCGGCTCGCGTCGCACACGGCGGACATGACACTGCCGCTGGCCGTACGATCGATTATGCGCACCGTGCCCCTGTCACGAATGGTGGACTGGCTGGTTTCGGCGGACTCCGTGCTGGGGGACATGCCGGGCCCCGCTCGCGATTTCCTGCTGTTCCGGTCGTTCAATGAGGCCGTCCAGGACCTGTCGCGTCGATTCGGCAAGGAGATTGCGGCATGGACCTACGGCAGCGCGTCATTGCACCACGTGCGCATCGCACATCCATTGGATGCCGTGGTGAACGATTCGTTGAAAGGCGTCCTGTCCCCCGGTCCGCTGCCGCGTGGCGGATACGCCAATACGCTCAATGCCACGGGGAACGCGGACAACCAGACGGCCGGCGCCAGCCTGCGCGTGGTGATTGATCTGTCCGATTGGGAGAAGGCGATCGCAACGAACACCCCGGGACAGAGTGGTGATCCGCGAAGCGCGCACTACCGCGACCTGTTCGCACTGTGGGCGCGGGGCGAGTATGTCCCACTGCCGTACTCGCGTGCCGCCGTCGACCGACGGACAGAACGTCGTGAGGTGTTGCGACCGTGACGCAGCTGCCCGCCCCGCTGCATCTCCTGCTCGCCGAAGATGATCGACCACTCCGCACGTCGATTGTGCGCGGACTGCGTGAGGCGTCCTACACCGTTGAACAGACCGGGACGGGCTCGCAAGCCCTCGCGCTCGCCGAATCGCAAACGTTCGACGCGATTATCCTCGACGTGCTCCTGCCCGGTATGAGCGGGCTGCTGGTGTGCCGTGCCATTCGCGCACGCGGCGATCGGATTCCAATTCTCATGCTGACCGCGCTGGACAGCATCGAACAGCGTATCGCCGGACTGGATGAAGGCGCGGACGACTACCTCACCAAGCCGTTTGATTTCGGTGAACTGCTGGCGCGTTTGCGGGCGCTCACGCGGCGGCATCACGATGCGATGATGTCGCCGATCGTTGTCGGCGATCTCGTCATCGATGCAAGACGACACACCGTGCACCGGGGCGCGCGCGAGATTGCGCTCACCGCCAAGGAATTCGCGTTCCTGCTCCATCTCGCCCGTCACGCCGGCAGCGTGGTCAGCCGCGCCGACCTGATGACGCATGTCTGGGACGATCATCGCACCTCGTACTCGAACATCATTGACGTGTACGCCAGCCGGCTGCGTCGGAAGCTTGACGACGGTGAACCGCAACCGCTCTTCACGACATTGCGCGGCACGGGCTTCGTGTTGCAAGCCCCATTTCCGCTCGACCAACCCACCGTGCCGCCGCCGCGCGCACGAACCGGCCGACGGGGCTGATCGGTGTTTGCGTGGCCTTCGTCGCTCCGCTCGCGACTCACGCTCTGGTTTACGCTGTTGCTCG
>JANOKE010000378.1:0-9344 GCA_031419135.1 Gemmatimonadaceae bacterium | reverse complement strand
GTGTGGTGCTCTTGGTTGTGTGCGGATGGATATACCGACTCGCAATCCGCCACGACGAATGGGCCAAGAGAGAGCAGCGAATTTGGGAGTGGGAGCAGCGTCAAACACCGGGCGACTAGCCGGAGTTTCCCGCCGCGCGAGCGATAGCGGTGCTAAGTGGTTGGTGCGCCGTCGGATAGAATCGACGGGCGTATATACTAACTACGCGGTCGGAATGCCGAGTGCCGCGATGAGCCGCGTCTGTTGCGGCGTGGGGGTTTCGAGTTGGTGAGTCTGGCGCGCCCGTCCCCCCGTTGTACGGCGCGCAACGGTGACGCGCCGAATGTTTTCGAGGTCCGTGAAGAGGGTGTCGACGCTGCCCGCGTACTCGGCGTCGCGTTTGGCGGTGTGATGCACCAGCGTCGCGAGCAGGTACGCCATGACGCAGAGCCACGCATGGATGTGCAGCTGGTGATCGGTCCAGTGATATTGCGGGCGCAACGCGAGGCGGAGCGGATCTTTGAGCGTGCGAAACACGCCTTCGACCACGGACTGCCCGCGGTACGCGCCAATGATCTCGGCCGTGCTCCACGCATGCTGATCGGTCATGAGCACCACGCGTCCGAGCCACTCGCGTTCCAGCTGGTCGAGCGCGTCGCGATCCACCGTGTACGTGAGCGTCAGCGTGCGGCCGGTACCGCCGAGTTGGACGGCGAGCACCTGGCGCAGATGTTGGCCGCGTAGCCGCGCCGCGATCTCGGCATCGAGCGCGGCCCGGGAGCGCTGCTGACGCCCGCGCGCCAGCAGCGCCTGCAACTGGGCGAGCCACGCGACCGCTTTCGCGAGATGCTGCTCGATGCCGCGGCGCTGCCCCTGCTGCAAACGCGGCGACACCAGCACGACGAGCGTGCGCTCCGTGCCCCAGACCTCGCGCCGCGTGCGATACACCGCGACCGTCTCGTCGGGGCTCAGCACGCAGGGCGTCAGTGCGGGCGTCGCCTCGGCAATCAGCGCACGCTGACTCGCGGCGGTGAGCGCGGCCACGTAGTGGAAGGGGGCGTCGTCGACCGTGGCTTGCGTGTGGCGCGCGAC
Source organism: Gemmatimonadaceae bacterium (assembly GCA_031419135.1). Classification (GTDB taxonomy): domain Bacteria; phylum Gemmatimonadota; class Gemmatimonadetes; order Gemmatimonadales; family Gemmatimonadaceae; genus Gemmatimonas. Next base: position 8,273 of record JANOKE010000378.1, on the reverse strand, counting down.
GTTCCCCTTATCATAGACCACCGTGATGCCCTCCACGCCGCCGCCGAGCGCCACGAACCGTTCGCGCAGTTGCGGCAGCACGTCGGCAAACACGCGGATGTCGGGCCGCGCGCCGCCGTAGACCTGATGGAAGAGCGGAATCGCCAACGCGCCGCGCGTGCAACAGAGCGCGACGCCCACGTGGCGCAGGTCGTGGCGCTTCTGTTTGTTGTGGCCGCGCGCGGGCAGCGTGGCGCGCGCATTGGTGGTGGCGAGAAAGGTGAAGAAGTTCGTGGCGTCGTAGAGCACCGTGTCCACGGGAATGGGAAAGTGCGTGAGCACGCGCCCCACGAGCGCGGACTCGATCGCGGCGATGGCGGCGACGGGCACGCGGTGCATCTGATCCCAGAAGTGTTGGCTGGTGAGGCGCGCGACGTCGACGCCGGCGAGCGCGCCGAGCGTCGTGGTCGCGGCCCAAGCGGCGAACCCGCGCTTACTGGTCGCGTGACACGCGCGGCCGACAACCGCGAGCATCAACGACTGCCCCACGGTCAGCCCATCGTGCAACGCCGGCCCCGGCGGGACGTGCGCATCAATCAGCGCCGCGAGGTCGAGCGTCTGCGCGAGCTGCCACACCGCCGCCACCGCGCCGTGTGTGTGCGACGCCACGTCGACGTGATCCGCTTGCGCGAACGTCGCGAGCGCGTCGGCGGCGCGCCCCAAGTGACGCAGCACGCGCAGTTTGGGCTTTCGCGTGACGGGATCGCGAAACGACTCGACGATCCGGATATAGCGGTGCCCCTTGGTGGTGACGATCTGGAAGCTGGCCCCGATCGTTGTATATACCACCACGGAGACGATTGCGCAATAGGGTAGTGCATATGATGGCGCTACCCAGCGTATTAAGGGTCTCGGCGGACAATCGGTTGTATATACGTCGCAAGTGAAGGCCAAACAAAAGGGCGTCAGAGGGAAAACCACCCTCTGACGCCCAACGGCGCAGCACAAAATTCCGTTATCGCGGGAAACTCACGCTAGCCCGGCTGCTGCCAAGAGGCATCGACACGTCACGCGGCGGCGCGTGAGTTCTCCGGCGGGGTGACGCGGCAGACGCAGTAGATGAATGGCGGCGGCCCGCCGCTGGCCGTATGGACTTCCCGAGGGTTCTCCAGCAGCGATACTTACCTGTGCAGGGCATACGCAGTCGACAGCCGGGACGGGGTCCGTTGACATCCAAAACGCATTGCCGGAGATTAAACACATGACGTTCGTTTTCCGGCCATGCTAGATCGTCATCTCCAGCGCACCGTGACGGCACGCCTCCGGCACGCGCCGGCGGTGGTGCTCCTCGGACCGCGCCAGGTCGGCAAGACGACATTGGCGCGCGCCGTGGCCAATTCGCGGCGGCACGCCGTGTACCTCGACCTCGAAGATCCAGCCGATCAGCGCCGCCTGCACGACCCGGCGGCGTTCTTGCGCACGCACGACCGCGCGCTCGTCGTCCTCGATGAAATCCATCGTGCGCCGGAAATCTTCCAGACGCTGCGGGGCATCATCGACGAGTATCGCCGCAACAACGTGTCGGGCCGCGTCCTCCTGCTCGGCTCCGCATCGCTCGACCTCATGCGACAGAGCGAGTCGCTCGCCGGACGCGTGAGCTATCTCGAGCTGACGGGAGTCACGGCCGGTGAATTACCCGATGAGGGCCCGTCATTGCAATCGCTCTGGTTGCGCGGCGGCTTTCCCCGAAGCCTGCTCGCGCGCTCCAACGCGACGAGCGTCTCCTGGCGCCGCGATTTCATCAGAAGCTATCTCGAACGCGACGTCCCGATGTTCGCCCCCCGGTTGCCAACAGCGACCATCGCGCGACTCTGGGGGATGCTGGCGCATGGGCAAGGCACCTTGCTGAACGTGTCGCGCCTCGCAACCGCTCTCTCCGTGTCCGCCCCCGCCGTGGGACGTTATGTGGACCTGCTGGTTGACCTGCTGCTCGTTCGTCGCCTCCATCCATGGAGCGGCAATGTGGGAAAGCGGCTCGTGCGATCTCCGAAGACCTACATCAGGGACAGCGGCGTCCTTCACTCCCTGCTCGAGATCGAGACACCGCACGCGCTGCTCGGTCACCCTGTGGTGGGCGCCAGCTGGGAGGGTTTCGTGATCGAGAACCTCATCACCGCTGCCGGTGATCGATATGTGCCGACGTTCTACCGAACCGAGGACGGCGCCGAAGTGGATCTGGTGCTCGAGCGCGGGGGAACGGTTGAATACGCGATCGAGATCAAACGAACCACGGCACCGGACATCTCGAAGGGATTCCGACTGGCGTGCGACGTGCTGAAGCCGCGCGTCGCGTGCATCGTGCATGGTGGCGACGATGAGTGGCCGATGGGATCAAACATCCGGGCGACCTCGCTTCGCCAACTCATGACGCAACTGGAGCGAAAGCGATGACCTCTTGAAGCCCGAACTCGCCGCCGTGCTCGGCGCCGAGCGGTTTGTGGTGGAGATCAAGACCACCGCGGCCATGAGCCACCCGCACATTCTGCCGCTGTTTGATTCCGGCGAAGCGGACGGGTTCCTGTACCACGTGATGCCGTACATCGAGGGCGAGACGATCCGCGAAAAGCTCACACGAGAAACGCAGTTTGGCATCGATGAAGCAGTGCATGTCACGCGCGAGCTCCCCGGCTTCGCGCTACCGCTGCGTGAGTTGTTCGCGCCCGACTGAGCGCGGCACGCGGAGGATTGGGTCGAACTCTCGCCGCTTTCTCCCCGTCCGTCTGCCAGCTACGTTCCCACGGCCGCCAACACCCCCACTCCGCGACATGGACCTGCAGCACCACCTGCAAACGCTCCTGCAGTCCGACTACACCATCGAGCGCGAGCTTGGCGGTGGCGGCATGTCGCGCGTGTTCTTGGCCACGGAACACAAGCTGGGGCGGCGCGTGGTGATCAAGGTGTTGTCGTCCGAGCTCAGCGCCACGCTCAGTACCGAGCGTTTCGCCCGCGAGATCCAACTGGCCGCCTCGCTGCAGCAGGCCAACATTGTGCCGGTGCTCACGGCGGGCACGGCCGACGGCATGCCGTACTTCACGATGCCGTTTGTGGAGGGCGAATCGCTGCGCGCGCGGCTGGCGCGTGGGCCGATGAGCGAAACCGAGGCGGTGACAGTGTTGCGCGATGTGACTCGTGCGCTCATCTACGCGCACGAACGCGGCATTGTGCATCGCGACATCAAGCCGGACAACATTCTGCTGTCGGGCGAGTCGGCGGTGGTGACCGACTTCGGAATTGCCAAGGCCATCAGTGCCGCGCGCGGTGGCACCGGCGACGCTGCCGACAGTTCGACCATGACGCAAGTGGGCACCTCGCTGGGGACACCGGCCTACATTGCACCCGAGCAGGCCGCCGGCGATCCCGGCACCGATCATCGCGCCGATCTCTACGCGCTGGGGTGTGTGGCGTTCGAGTTGCTGACCGGACAGCCGCCCTTTCACGGGCGCGAATTGCATCAGCTGCTGCGCGCGCACATGACCGAGGTGGCGCCGACGGTACGCTCGCGCGTGGCGACCGTGTCGCCGCCGCTCGATGCCCTCGTGACGCAGTGCCTTGATCGCAACGTCGACGAGACGCTTGCGTCGCAGCAGGACATCTCGCGACAGAAGCATGGCTCGAAATTGGGAGCCGATTCTCAGAACGCCTTGCGGCACGCAGCGACTCACGTGGGAAAAGGTTTGCGACTGGTTGCGGAGGAAGCGGAGGATCCAGAATCTGGGGGCTGTGAGTCTGCTCGCAACGAAATGTACGCGCTCCTCAAGCTCAGGCACCACTTGGAACGCGCGCACACCTTTCTCGAAGAGGCGGTTGAGTTCGTGTGTCAGTTGACGACGGCAATCGAACGATCGGCCGAAGAATTGCGCGTCGAGAATGCCTAGATCGTCGCGGCGATTGACGCGCAGATGCGGAGCAGCCACGGCAACTGTCATACGGTTGGCGCGGTGTGCTACGGGTCGAATCCGCCGCGACCGCTCGCCTGAAGAGGTCGGGTTATCCCTGCTGAGTGCGGGCACGACGTCAGCGACTGGGGTGACGGGGGGCGGGCAGTCGCGGCTCGAAACCGCGGCGCCGGTGAAGTTCGAACGGGCCGCAGGGGATTGCGGCCCGTCTTGTCGAAGGTGGGTGTCCGACCCTGCTGAGGGCAGCTGAGCGACCCTCGCCGTTCGCGATGTGGCGCGGTAACGTCTCTCCTGTCCCTACCCGCGAGCCCATCCATGCGCGCTGTCATCACCCGGTCGTGCTTTCTCACTGCCTTGCTGATCCCCCTCGCCCTTCCGGCGCAGGTGCGGTTCACCCTCGAGCACACGCGCCGGTTGGTCGGCGTGGGCAGTCCTGCACTGTCTGCGGACGGACGCACCGCGGCCTTTGTGGTGTCGCGGCCGAACTACGTGGCCAACCGCACCGAGTCGCAGCTGTGGGCCGTGGACCTGCCGTCGGGCGCACCGCGGACGCTCACGCCTGGGCGCACGAGTGTGTCGTCGCCAAAATGGGCGCCGGTGGGTCGCGGGCTCGCGTTTCTCTCGCCCGACAGCGAAGGACGCAACCAGCTGTGGCTGCTGGCCGGTGAAGGCGGTGAGGCGCGTCAGGTCACCGCACACCCGACCGCGGTCGAACACTTCAGTTGGCGTCCGGACGGCGCCGCGTTCGCCTTTGCGGCTGCCGACGAAGAACCGCGCAAAGAGGGGGAGGCACGCTTCATCACCACGTTCGAAGTGGGCGCGCAGGACCTCTTTCTGCGCCGCACGTTGCGCCCGCAGCACATCTGGACCATCACTGCCGCAGGTGGGGCCGCAAAACGCATCACGTCGGGCAACTGGACGCTGCAATTCAGTTTGCCGCCTGGCGGTGGTCCGTCGCTGCTCAGTTGGTCACCCGATGGTGCGCAAATCGCGTTCGCGCGTACGGTCGCGCCTCAGACCGGCAAGAGCGACTCGACGCACATCGCCGTGGTCGATGTCGCGACTGGTTCGGTGAAGCCGCTGACCGGCATGCAGACGTTCGAGCGCTTCGCCCTCTGGTCGCCCGATGGTCGCAGCATTGCGTATCTGCAGCCGCGTGACCGCAACCGCGAAGGTGGCTTCGTGACCGAAGTGTACGTCGCCGCAGCGAATGGCGGCGCCGCACGCAGCATCACGCGCGCGCTCGACCGGCATATCCTGCGCGCCGAGTGGCTGGCCGATGGAACGGGGATGCTGGTCGCTGCGGCCGACCAGACCACAATGGCTGCGTGGATACAGCCACTCTCAGGCTCGGCGCAGCGTCTGCCGCTGGGTGATCTGGTGCTGACCGGCGGCTTCGGCGCCGATATCGAACGCAGCAAAGATGGTGTCTTCGTCTTCACCGCCACCTCGCCGCGCGCACCGGCAGAGTTGTACATGATGACCTCCGCGACGGCGATACCGAAGGCGCTGACATCGTTCAACGCATGGGCAGGCACGGTCTCGTTAGGCCGCTCTGAACGCGTGACGTGGCGCTCCGAAAAGTTCGAAGCCGACGGCGTGGTGACGTATCCGCCCGACTTCGACGCCAACCGCAAGTATCCGCTGGTGCTCTATATCCATGGCGGACCAACCGCGTCCTCGAAACTCGGTTTCTCGTCCACGCCGCAGCTCATCGCCGCCGATGGTGCCATCGTCTTCGAACCCAACTACCGCGGCAGCGACAACCTCGGCAACAGCTACCAATCGGCCATCGCGGGCGATGCGGGCGCCGGCCCCGGGCGTGATGTCATGAGCGGCGTGACGATGCTGCGTGGCAAACCGTACATCGATCGCACGCGCACCGTCGTCACCGGGTGGTCGTACGGTGGCTTCATGACGTCGTGGATGATCGGCAACTATCCCAACGAGTGGACCGCCGCGATGGCCGGCGCGCCTGTGACCGACTGGGAGGACCAGTACAATCTTGCCGATGGCAACGTGAACTGGCGCTATCTCACCGGTGGCTCACCGTGGACCGAGGCCGGGCGTCGCAAGCTCGTGGCCCAGTCGCCCATTACCTACGCGCGCAACATGCGTACGCCGACGTTGATCATGTCGCACATGGAAGATTTCCGTGTGCCGCCCACGCAGGCGCTGGCGCTGTACCGTGCGCTGCAAGACATGGGTGTCGAGTCGAAGTTTCTCGCCTTTCCCGGTCGCACGCACAATCCGACCGACCCCGTGATGCAGCGCGAGCGCACGCGGCTGTGGGTGGAGTTTGTGAAGGAACGGTTGCAGGGGAAGGTGACGCCGTAGGGCTGCAGCGCGAGGATGTGCGGATGGTCGAGCCGCGCGGCAATCTTGATCTCGCGCAGGAACCGCTCGGGACCCAGCGCCTGCGCCAACTCGGCGCGCAACACTTTGAGCGCGACACGGCGGTCGTGCTTCACGTCGGTCGCGAGGTACACCGTGGCCATGCCGCCGGCACCGAGTTCGCGCGCGATCGCGTATCGACCGGTCAGTGACGCGTTCAGTCGAGCGATTGTGTCCAGGGACAGGAGCGCCGCTCAGTGTGAGAGAAGCAACAACGTTACGGCGAGCCCACGCTGCGAGCCAGTGTTTCCGAAGAGCAACCTTGCCCATACTCATTGATATGGGTAGACTGTATCACATGAAAACGACCATCGACATCGCCGATGCCTTGCTCGAACGGGCAAAGCGGCACGCGCGGCGATCCGGACAGCCCCTGCGCGCCGTGGTCGAGGAGGGCCTCCGGCGAGTTCTCGCCAGCGCGGAAGCGACGGCGCCGTACCAGCTGCCCGATCTCAGTGTGGGTGATGCACGCGGTGAGAATCCGCTGGAAAGCCTGTCATGGCCCGATCTGCGCGAAGTCATTTACGGGAGCCGGTCATGATCGCCGTCGATACCAACGTCCTCGTCTACGCGCATCGTCGTGAAGTGCGGGAGCATGAGGTGGCGCTGGCTCGCCTTCGGGCGCTTGCGGCAGACCCACTTCCGTGGGCCATCCCGTGGCCGTGCGTCTACGAGTTCTTCAGCGTGGTCACCAATCCGAAAATCTGGCGGCAGACCGCGAGTACGCCGCAGCAGGCATGGGCCCAACTTGAAGGATGGTTCGGCGCGCCGACGCTTCGATTGCTCAATGAGTCTCAGGGATTCGCCACCGTGCTGTCGGGGTTCGTGCGTCGCCCTCGGGTGCGCGGTGCCGTCGTGCATGACGCGAGAATCGCCGCGATCTGTATCGCGCACGGCGTGGAAACACTGCTCACGCGCGATCGGGATTTCACGCTGTTCCCTGAGCTGGGCGTCGAGGATCCGTTCGCCTAATGGCACTCGGTGGGAGTGGTCACTCGGGCTTCGCCCCCACACAGTTTCTCCTCGACGTAGCCCGGGTCCCGGAGATTCAATTCACGCCTGCCAGCTTCTCCCGCTCCACCATCGCCAGCGCACGGGGCGCCACCGGCAGCTGCGCGTATCGGTGCGCAACCTGCCGCATCGCCTCGAGGATGGGCGCGATGCGCGGGTGATCCAGCCACGGACGCCAGACGGCGTTGTGCAAGGTGATCGCCTCGTGGATGCCGGAGCCGAGGTGCACCGCCTGCGCGAGCCAGCGAGCGGCCTCCTCCACGTCTCCAAGCAGGATGAAACCCTCCGCGACAAACTCGGCGTACACATAGTCCTCCCAGGCCCAGGCCGCGACCTCCGGGGGGAGCGCATGACCTGCCGCAGCCGAATCGCCGCGCACCGCGTGTCCGACAAACCGGCACATGAACGAGAACCCGTCCGCCTCGAGCGCGCTGGCACGATCCAGCGCCGCGAGGGCGCGTTGCGGTTCACCCGCCGCCAGGTACACGTATCCGGCGAGGCACTGGACGCCCACGGCTGGCGCCGTCTTCGGCACGGATCCGAGGCGCTCAACGGCCTCCGCGTGCCGACCAGAGAAACACAACGCAAGGACCTCAAGCGACCATCCCAGCGCGTGATCGGGTGCCACGCGCGCTATCTCACGCGAGATCGCAATGGCAGCCGCGTAGTGAACACCATTTAGCAGGGTTACGGCGTACCAATGCGCCAGGTCAGGGTCCGCCGGCAGTTGCTCGAAGGCACGGCCGAGCTGAAGCACCGCTTCCACCTGCTCGCCCGTGAGTGTCGCTACCATGCCGCGGATCTCGGCGACGTAGGGGCTGGCCGGCTGTCGCTGCTCGATGGCATCGGCATAGCCGAGCGCCCGTGCGAGCAGCGCCTGGCGATCAGGCAGTACGCCGGCGTTCGCCGCGCTGAAACAGGCAACGCCGAGTC
>JANOKE010000377.1:0-8928 GCA_031419135.1 Gemmatimonadaceae bacterium | reverse complement strand
CAAGGCTTAGGTTAGTGCTTATGCCCCTCACCCCCCTCACCCCTCAAACACTCCCATGCTGCCACACTCCCACACTCAACGACAACCGGCAATCGAAGAGTCCGTGCCCACGCGTCACGGGAGTCTTCTCACGTGCCGCCGGGAAATCCGATTTGCCGCCATGCTTCGTACACCGCGATTGCCACCGCATTCGAGAGATTGAGACTGCGCCGAGCCGACACCATTGGCAGCCGCAGCTGTTGCACCAGTGGCAATGTGGACAGCATCGCGTCGGTCAGTCCCGTGGACTCCGGCCCGAACACCAGCACGTCGTTCGCCCTGAATGTCGCTGCCGTGAATCGCGTGGTGCCGCGCGCCGAGAACCCGAACAGCCGACGCGCTGGCCCTAGAAACGTCAGGCACGCGTGCCAGTCGCGATGAATCTTCACATCAACCAGGTCTCGATAGTCCAGACCGGCGCGCTCGAGCTGCTTGTCCTCGAAGTTGAAACCCAGGGGTTCCACCAGATGCAATCGCGCTCCGGTGTTGGCGCACAGGCGGATGACGTTCCCGGTGTTGGGCGGAATTTCTGGGTTGAACAGCACGATGTCGAACACGGCGCAGACCGGCTGGAAGATGGATCCCACAGGATACTCAGAACATCCCATTCGGGCCACGCGCCATCCGCCAGCTACAAGCGACGGGCAACTCACCGCGCACGGGGTCGCGCGACTCGGTGTCAGGAGGCACATTCGAGTCGCCCTGTCACCGTGTGTGAGACCCAACCTCTGCCCGCCGTCCATGCATCGCCGCCTCGTCATTTTGTTGCTCTTCGCTGTGGTCGGACGTGCGTCCGCCCAGCGAACGGTCACGCCAGCGCCAGTGGTCAAAACGCCACCGGCTAACGCACCGGCCTTCGATACCGCATTCCTGAAGGTGCCCAGTTGGCGCTTCGTGGGCCCCGACGGCAATCGGGTCATCGCGGTGGCGGGTGTGCCAGGAGAGTACAAGACCTACTACGCGGGCGCGGCCAGCGGCGGATTGTTCAAGAGTACCAACGGCGGCATTCGCTGGGCACCTATCACGGATTCACTGCGTGTGTCCAGTGTCAGCGCGATCGCGGTTGCGCCCAGTGATCCCAACGTGGTGTGGTTTGGCACGGGAGAGACATTTCTGCGCAGCAACGTGTCCATTGGCGACGGCATCTATCGCAGTACCGATGCCGGACAGCACTGGGCGCGAATGGGGCTCGAGAATACGGGACGCATCGGACGCGTCGTCGTGCATCCTACGAATGCCGACGTCGTGTATGCAGCGGCACAGGGACACGGCTACGGACCGCAGAACGATCGGGGGTTGTGGCGCACTACCGACGGCGGCGGGCAATGGAAGAAGGTGTTGTTCGTGAACGACAGCACCGGCATCATAGACGTGGCGATAGATCCCACAAACCCACGCGTGCTGTTTGCCGCGAGCTGGCAGCAATACATCGTACCCTGGAATAAGCACTCGGGCGGCGCCGGGAGCGGCATCTGGATGACGCGCGATGCAGGTGATACGTGGGTTCGTCTTGATGGCGGCGCCGATGGGCAGGGCTGGGGCAAAGGACTGCCGCGCAAAGGCACCATGGGCAAGATCGGACTCGGTGTGTCGCGCACGGATCCGCAACGACTGTACGCGCTCATTGAGATGAAGGAGCCGGCGTTCTATCGCTCCGATGATGGCGGTCGGTCATGGCGTTCGGTGAATCGTGATCACGATCTGTTGGAGCGTCCCCAGTACTACACCCGCTTCGGCATCAATCCGGCCAACGCCGACAACGTGTTCTTCGTGGGTGTGCGTTTTGTTGGCACCAGCGACGGCGGACTCACCAAGATGGCCAACCCACCGCGGGCCGGTGGTGACTTGCACGACATCTGGTGGGATGTAAAAGATGCTGACCGCTACGTGGTGGGCGATGATGGTGGCGTGGGCATCACGATTGATGGAGGCAAGTCGTTTACCCGCATCGCACTGCCCAACGCGCAGATGTACCACGTGGCCACCGACACGAAAATTCCCTACAACCTGTACGGCAACCGGCAGGACGGGTACTCGTACGGCGGGCCAAGCAATTCGCGTGGCTCCCGTTCCATCGGCGTGTGGAGTGCGGTAGGCGGATGTGAAAGCGGCTGGGCCATTCCTGACACGATCGACAACCGCACGGTCTGGAGCGGATGCTACGACGCGGGGCTCGAACGCTTCGACCTGCAAACGAAAATGGCGCGCGCCGTCGAGCCGTGGCCGGAAGCGGGGTACGGTGTCGCGCCCAAGGACCTGAAGTATCGCTTTCAGTGGACGTTTCCCATCCACATATCGCCACACGATCACAATACGGTGTATGTGGGCTCACAGTTCGTACACAAGACCACCAACGGCGGACAGAGCTGGACGCTGATTTCTCCCGACCTCTCCACCAACGACAGCACCAAACAGCAATCGTCGGGCGGGTTCGTGATCGACAACCTGTTCGTGGAAAACGTGACGGTGTTGTTCGCCATCGCCGAATCGCCGTTGCAGAAAGACTTGATTTGGGCGGGCACGATGGACGGGCTCATGCACCTCACGCGCGATGGCGGGAAAACGTGGACCAACCTGACGGCCAACATTCCCGGTTTGCCAAAGTGGAGCACGATTTCCGCTATTGAACCCAGCAAGTACGACGCCGGGACCGCGTACATTGCTGTTGACGCGCACCTCATCAACGATCGGGACCCGTACATCTATCGGACAACCAACTTCGGCAAGTCCTGGACGCGGCTGAGTGGCGATATTCCGAAGAGTGTGTTCAGCTACGTGCATGTGGTGCGCGAAGATCCGGTGCGCAAGGGCATGCTGTACGCCGGCACCGAAAATGCCCTGTACGTGTCGCTAAACGACGGCCAACACTGGACAGAAATCAACGGCGCGTTGCCTCATGCGCCGGTAAGTTGGCTGCAGATTCAGGGACATTTCCACGATCTCGTGGTCGCCACGTACGGGCGAGGTTTCTGGATTGCCGACGATATCTCGTACCTGCGCTCGCTGGCTGATTCGCTCGCCAGCACGCGCGCGGCACTGCTGCCACTGCGGGCCGCCTATCGTTTCCGGAAAGTCGCCACTCCAACTGCCGCACCCAATTCTCTGGTGGGCGGTGAAGATCCGCCGCTGGCGGCGACGCTCAACTACACGATCGCGGAACTCCCCAGGGATTCAACGGCGCGTGACTCGATTCGCTTCCAGGTGTTCGACAACGGCGGTACGATGATTCGCAAATTCGCCTCCGCCCCCCCAAAGCGCGGTCTCAATCGGGCTCTCTGGGACTTGCGTCATGACGGACCTCGGCGCGCCAAACTGCGGACGGCACCGCCGGGCAACACCAACGTACGTGTGCTCGACTCGCGGCCGCTGGTACCGTGGGACTTGGACCTTGTGGGCGGCCAGACAGGCCCGCTGGTAGCACCGGGCAGCTACACCGTGGCCATGCTGTGGAAGAGCGACACGCTGCGACAGCGGCTTGAAGTGCGGCGAGATCCAAACAGCGAAGGCACCGACGCCGACATCGTGGCCCAGGTAACCCTGGCGTTGCGTATTCGTGACGCGCTTACCGAAACGGTGGCGCTCATTGACGAATCAGAGTGGTCGCGTCGCGGTTTCGAACAACTACGCAACATGCTGCGCGAAAAAATCAAGGACACCAGGGAGTTCGGCCCTTCGCCCGGACGCGACCCGAAACTCGCCGACGCCGAGGCGTTCCTGAAAGAGATTGATGCAATCGAGAAGAAGGTGCTCGCGATCGAAGGGAAGCTCTATGATGTGGCGCTGACGGGGGCGCGGGAGGATGCGTTCCGCACGCCAAACCAGTTGTATGAAAAGCTGGCCTCGGTGGGCAGCGATATCGCCGCGTCAAGCGCCGACTTCCGCCCCACCGACCAGCAGGGTGAGGTGTACACCATGCTGCGCAAGCAGTTGGACGGTTTGAAGGTGCAATTCGGCCAGATGGTCGCGAACGACCTCAGTACGTTTGCCGCGAAAGCGGCGAAGCTGGGGTTGCCGCTACCAGTGCTGTTCCAGTAGCACTACCCAAACCGCTTGAGATTGCGCGCCTGCGCCTTTTGCATTTCTTCTTCGCGTGTGCGCGGCGGCGCGTTGGTTTTCATCGATCGCACCAGCCGCTCGGCGGCGGCCGTTACCTCGCCAACCGCGCGGTTGAACGCCTCCTCATTGGCGCGCGAGGGGCGCGTTGATCCGCTTAGCTTGCGAACGAACTGCAGCGCGGATGCCTGAATCTCACTGTCGGTTGCTGGGGGCTCAAAATTGGCGAGTGTTTTGATATTGCGGCACATACAACGCTCCTCGGTTGTCGTAGCGTGGTGAACGGCTTCTGTCCAGCGCGTCGTCGGCCGACAACGCGGCGTTCCACGGCAGTGGAGCGTACGAATCGGTCACGGTTCGATGCGCGAGAGAGTGGTGATCAGGTCGAAGTCGCGATCATAGCTGCAAATCGCATCGAATCCCTCGTGCATCACGACCGCCGCATGGAGCGCGTCGCGCGCCATCAGCGCAGTATGGTGGTCCAACAATTCACGGGCGCGGTCCAGGATTTCCGCCGAGACGGGCACGACGCTTGGGAACAGGTGCCGGGCTAAATCATAGACCTGTCGTCCGTCCTTCCATCGCTTGATGGCGCGATACCGATGCAGGATCTCCTGCAGCGTTTCCGCATTGATGGTTGCTGCCAGCTCGCCGCGCGCGACCCGTTCCAGCAGGCGAGCGCTGGGCGCTTTGTGCGGATGCGCGGCACCGGCCGCATACATGAGGATGTTGGTGTCGATCAAGATCACGCGGCGATCACCGTCGAGTTCGCGGCATCAGCGCGTCGGCGCTTGGCACCGATTCGTGTTTCATGTCGCGCGGCGATCCTACTGGCAACGACAGTGCCGACAGCGCAGCGACCGCGGCAAGACGCGCGTCGGCGTCCACGAGGCCGTATTGCGCCACGCAGGCTTCGCGCACCAGTTCACCCAGACTCTTGCCACGCCGGGCCGCGAGATAAGTAAGTCGCTGGTGAGTTTCGGGCGAGAACAGGATAGTCGTCTTCTTGGAAAGCTCCATATGCACCTCCATAGGTGTATATTACCAACGGCCACGCGTTCAAGCAAAGGTCCACCTGCGCTACCCCGCCAGTATGGGCAACTGTCGGATCCGCTCCTGCCACTCGCGTGGTCCCGTTTCGTGTACATTCGCGCCACTCGCATCCACGGCCACGGTAACTGGCATCTCGTGGACATCGAACTCGTAGATGGCTTCCATACCCAGCTCCGCGAACGCGACCACGCGTGATGAACGGATGGCCTTCGACACGAGATACGCGGCGCCGCCCACAGCCATGAGATACGCCGCCTGATGCTTGCGAATGGCCGCCAGCCCGATCGGTCCGCGCTCGGCTTTGCCGATCATGGCGATCAGGCCCGTCTGGGCCAGCATCATCTCCGTGAACTTGTCCATGCGTGTGGCCGTGGTTGGACCGGCTGGACCAACGGCCTCGTCACGCACCGGGTCCACCGGACCTACGTAGTAGATCACGCGATTGGTAAAATCCACGCCCGCTGGAAGCCCTTCGCCGCTGGCGAACAGGTCGGCGATACGCTTGTGGGCCGCGTCTCGCCCGGTAAGCAGCCGGCCATTCAGCAACAGGCGATCACCGGCCTTCCAGGTGCGCACGATCTCTGGCGTGAGCGTATTCAAGTCAACCCGCTTCGCGTTGACATCCGGACGCCACGTCACGTCGGGCCAGTCGCTCAGACTGGGCACGGGCAACGTCGCCATCCCTGAGCCGTCGAGCGTGAAGTGCGCGTGGCGCGTGGCCGCGCAATTCGGAATCATCGCAATGGGCTTCGACGCCGCATGGGTTGGGAAGTCCAGAATCTTGACGTCAAGCACGGTGGCCAGGCCGCCAAGGCCTTGCGCACCGATACCGAGCGCGTTCACCGAATCGAACAGTTCAATACGTAACGCTTCAAGCTTGTTTTGTGGGCCGCGCGCTTTGAGCTGCGTCATGTCGATGTGTTCCATCAACGATTCCTTCGCCATCAGCATCGCCTTTTCGGCCGTCCCGCCAATGCCGATACCCAGCATACCGGGTGGGCACCAGCCGGCCCCCATAAGCGGCACCGTTTTCAGCACCCAGTCAACGATGCTGTCGCTCGGGTTGAGCATCGCAAACTTCGACTTGTTTTCCGAACCACCGCCTTTGGCGGCGAGCTTCACCTCAACAGTATTGCCGGGCACCAGTTCGCAGTGCACCACCGCAGGTGTGTTGTCGCGAGTGTTCGTGCGCGCAAACGCCGGATCGGCGACGATCGACGCGCGCAGCACGTTGTCGGGTTGAAGATACGCCTGTCGGACGCCTTCGTTCACCATCTCCTGAATCGACATCGTGGCGTCCCACCGCACATCCATGCCGACCTTGAGAAACACCACAACAATGCCGGTATCCTGACAGATCGGGCGATGGCCTTCTGCACACATGCGCGAGTTGGTCAGGATCTGCGCGATCGCGTCCTTGGCGGCCGGCCCCTGTTCCCGGTCGTACGCGTCGGCCAGTGCATGGATGTAATCCAGCGGGTGGTAATACGAAATGTGCTGGAGCGCGTCGGCGATCGACTGAATGAAATCGTTCTGAGCGATAGTCGTCATGACGGAATTTAGTATCGCGCCTCATTCACAGGAACAGTGTACAGATGATGAGGGCCCCTCCATCATGGCAGGGGCCCTCACCGACGAACCGACCTGGCAATCACGCGCTGCCGTCAACGTTACCGGGACAGCTGAATCTCCGAGCGAATATAGAGGAAGCGCCCGTTGTATCCGAATGGCGACGCGCCTGGATAGATGAACGTCCCGTTGTTGGTATTGTCCGCCACCTTCACCTGGTCCGGATACGTGTTGAAGAGATTCCGGATCCCGAACGAGAGGTTGATAGCCGTGAAGCGATAGCCCACCTCGGAATCGAGCAACATTTTTGCCTTGAACGTTTCGATGCCGTCCGAGCTGCCATCGCGGAAGCTGCCATAGTCCGAGACGCGCGCCATGGCGTGCAGTCGACCGTTCGCATAATTCGTGGTAAACGACGATCGGCGGTCCGGTCGATTGCGCTCGATGGAGTTGATGGTCACCGCGTCCAACGCGCTCGTGTAGATGGTACTGGTTCCCTGCAGAATCGAGGGAAGCGTACCAACCCGCGTGATCTTGTTCTTCGTAAAGTTGAACGCGATCGCGAAATCGAAGGTGCCTTTCCCGGCCAGCGTCCGATAGTTGCCCACCAGGTCCAGACCATCGGTCTTGGTGTCCAGCGAGTTGGTGGGAAACTGTACTCCCGCAATCTGCGTAAATCCGGAGTCACGAAGGATCTTGGCCACAACCGGGTCGGACGTACCGTCGTAAGTCGCCCCAAGGAGGATGCGATCCTTGATGACGATGTGATAGTAGTCGACGTTGAAGTTCAGGTTATTGGTTGGTGAGAACGCCAGCCCGCTGCTCACATTGATGGATTTCTCTTCCTGCAACTGCTTGGCACCAAACACGCGCGAGGCGCGGTTGCTGACCGGAAAATTGCCCACCTCAATCAGCACACCGTTCTGAATCGCGGTGGTGGTATGACTGTACCAGCTCTGCGCGAGGCTGGGCGCCCGGAATCCTGTGCTGGCAGCACCACGCAGTACGAGTTTCTTCGACAATTGATACCGCACTGCGGCCTTCCCCGTGAACGCCTGACCGAAATCGCTGTAGCTCTCCACGCGCGCCGCGGCATTGAGCAGCACGTTGGGCGACACGTTGGTTTCAAGGTCGACGTAGGCGCCCACGTTCGTGCGGTTGTTCGTGCTCGCATCACTGGGCGCAAAGCCCTGGAACACGGACGACCCGCCCTGAGCCAAACCGGAGCTGTCGGCCGTCTTGTGATATCCCTGAATCCACGAAGCCCGCTCACCGGCAATCACGTCGTACGACTCCCGGCGAAACGCGGCACCCACCGCAACGTTCACGGGATTCGACATCCCCATGCTCAGTTCTTTCGACAGGTTCACACCCACATTGAATTCGCCGCGGCGCAGCGCGCCGGCGTCGAACGACGTCTGGTTGGGAATGCCAGGATCATCGGCGGTGCCCAAACGACCATCGCTGCCGGGAGCCGTGGCCACCGTGAGACTCGGACCCAGCGACGAATTGAGCGTGTTGCGCAGATTGAAGTCGAATCCGTTGTAGCCATAAGTGGCACCGGCATCCATGGCCCAGCCTCCAACGGTGCTGCGAATACCACCGGCCAAACTGTAGTCCACGACATTCGGTCGGAACTCCGGGAGAAAACCGAGTGGGTAAATCTGTGGCCAGTTGCGCGAATTCCTGGGCTTGCGGAAAAATCCGTTACCGGTGCCGTCACGGTCGGAATACCCGCCAAAAGCGTACACCTCGCTGCTGCCCGAGGCGTTGATCGGCAGGCGAAGGTTGGCGAACGTGTGCAGATCGCGCTCAATGCCGTCGCCCCAGTGCACATTGGGTTGCGGAACGCCGTTGCGTTTGATGACCACGCTGCAATTGGCCACGGAATCGGCAATGCCGTTCACATCACCAAAGCTGCCGTCGGGGCAGGCGCGATTGGTGGCTTCGCGCTTCAGGTACTGACCAAACAGGCTGAGCGACCCGCGGCCGAGTTTCAGGCCAACACCACCGCTGATGTCGTTGGTGGTGCCGTCGTTTTCGTAACCCTTGCCGGGACGATACTGGCCCGTGTTGGTATTGATGAACGGCGAAAACTTTCCTTCCTTGAGCACGATGTTCACAACACCGGCAATGGCGTCGGAGCCGTACTGCGTGGATGCCCCGTCGCGCAACACTTCGATGCGCTCGATCGCGCTGGACGGGAAGGCGTTC
>JANOKE010000376.1:0-7521 GCA_031419135.1 Gemmatimonadaceae bacterium | reverse complement strand
CGAGCGAAATGGCCTCTTCCGCATTGCACCGTCTGGCAGCGGTCGCGCCGACACAAGTGCGATTATGAAGCCGAGCAATCGCCAGCCGGGCCGTTGATCCATCGGCGAGGGTGCGCGTATCCCACGACGTGTGCAAATGTGGTCCAACTGGCGCGACACCGATTGTTACATTTCGAAATGCATTTTCAATTGGTGGGACGCAGGTGGACCGGCGCCTTCACAGCGGCGGTCTTGCTGATGATGATGGTCGGTTCACCGGTTTTCGCGCAGAGCACGGTCGCGCGTCCGCCGGGGGCGCCGGACATGTCCCGGCTTCCGAAGTCACCAAAGATCCCAACAACATTCGATGGGCTTTTTGCGGAGCGCGATGCACGGGCTGTCGGGGCGATTGGCTATCTCCGGTGTCTGCAGGGCACGGTAACCGCACTGCGGAGCGGTGCGCTGGGTCAGGTGCCCCGTGAATGGTCGATCACGTGCATCGAACAGGGTAAGGAATGGCGTGGCGTGTTCGGTCAACTCGCCAACGGCGGCATGACCGTGCGACTGCAGTATGCCTTTCGGGCCAATGGCGGTGTGCTTACCACCGATCCGGTTGACACGGCGCGCGTGAACGGCACCGCACGAGCGTTGCTGCGTGGCCTGTCGGCACCGTTACCAGGCCAGGGGCAGTACGAGTTCACGCCGGTGCCATTGCCGCAGACGCAGTTCGTGGAAGTCTGGTTTCTCCCGGTGCCCGTCGACCCAACCCGCGCGGTCGTGGGTGGAGACTCGCTCATCCAGATGACATCGGACGGTGTACGCGAACTCGGCCACGGCCGAAGCACTCCACCGATTCGGCGTGTGTCGGTACCCTTGTCGGGAGCGACGTGGACCTTGGAGAGTCTCGAAGAGCGTATCCCGGCGGTGAGTGAGCTGGTGGTCGCGCGAATGGCGCTTGATCTCGTGCCGCAGGTACAGGTGCGGACTCGCCAGTACGAGTCGGTCCTCACGCGCAGCTCGCGTTCCTGGACGCATCGTCGTCGCTGAGTCCTTTTCCTCACGTCTCCGCCCATGACGATTACCGTCCGACCGGCAACGCCTGTCGATGTCCCGCTCATTCGGGAGCTTATCGAGGGACTGGCCGAATACGAGCATCTGCGCCACGAATGCGTCGCCACCGAGGATGCCCTGCGCGAAACACTGTTTGGCTCCCGACGCTACGCGGAAGTCGTGATCGCCGAGTCGGGTAGCGCGCCGGCCGGATTCGCGCTGTTCTTCCACAACTACTCAACCTTCCTTGCGCGGCCGGGGATTTATCTCGAAGATCTCTTCGTACGTCCCGCGCAGCGCGGACTCGGGGTTGGCAAGGCGCTTCTGCAGTATCTGGCGGAACTGGCGGTGTCGCGCGGCTGTGGACGTCTGGAGTGGTCGGTGCTCAATTGGAATGCGGATGCGATCGGCTTTTATCGAAAGTTGGGCGCCACACCGCAGGACGACTGGACGATATACCGGGTGACCGGCAACGCTCTCACACAACTGGCTTCTGGCGAGGATATACTGGCATGAACACGACCAACTCTGCGGTGCTTTCGCGACGCCATGCTCTGAAACTGCTGGCCGCCGGTGTTGCCGGCGGATCGCTGCTCCCACGGCTTGCGGCCGCTGGCGAACGACCCAACACTGAGGCACGTCGCATCGAACGCATCGGCCTGCAACTGTATACGGTGCGGAGCGCCATGGCGAAGGATCTCGAAGGGACCATCGCGGCGATCGCGGCGGCAGGGATCACCGAGCTCGAGTTTGCCGGCTACTACAACAAACCCGCCACGTGGTGGCGGAGTCTCATGAAGTCGCATGGCATGTCGGCGCCATCAGCGCATATAGGACTGCCGAAAACCGACGCCGAGTGGGAGCCGCACTTCGTGATGGCGAAGGCGATGGGTCATGACTGCGTGATTGTGCCGTCATTCGGCGCCGAGTTCCGGGGTGACGGCGGCTACAAGCGGCTGGCCGATCGACTCAACAGCAGTGGTGCGATGGCGAAGAAGGCCGGCTTGCGCATTGGCTATCACAATCACGACGCCGAATTCGCGCCACAGGCCAGCGGTCCCAACGGATTCGAAATTCTGGTGGCCAACACCGATCCGACGCTGGTGGACTTCGAACTTGATCTGTATTGGGCCGTGAAGGCGGGGCAGGATCCGCTCAAGATCATCGCCGCGCATCCCCAACGCATTGCGTACTGCCACGTGAAGGATGCCGGACCGGCACCTGAGCGGTCGATGATGGACGTGGGTGCCGGCACGATCGATTTCAAGACCATCATCCAGGCGGGGCGAAAAGTTGGACTCAAGCATTGGTTTATCGAACATGATGCGCCCAAGGATGCGCTGGCGTCGATTGCGGCGAGTGCGGCGGCGTTGAAGAAGCTGTAGTCTTCGCTATCATCGCTCCTCCTCGGACTTCGACACACACCCACCCGATTATGGTTGCTGTTCGCCGCATCCCGCAGCGCATCGCGCGGCCCGTGCTGGCGGTAATGCTCGCACTGGCATTATCAGGCGGCAAGACGCTTCCCGCGCAGCGACCGCCCATCGGACCCGCTGTGCGCTCGTACGTGCGGGTGGATACCAATGTGTTCGCGCTCACGAACGCGCGCATCATTGATGGCACCGGGGCGCCGGCGCGTGATGCGCAAACGCTTGTGGTGCGCGACGGTCGAATCATCGCGGTGGGTACGGCGGCGTCGGTGGTGATCCCGGCCGGCGCACAGGTGATTGATGTCGTCGGCAAGAGCGTTATCCCCGGGCTCGTGATGGTGCACGAGCACCTGTTCTATCCGACGGGGCCAGGCATGTATGGCAATCTCCCCGAGAGCTTCTCCCGACTGTATCTCGCCGGAGGCGTCACGTCCATGCGCACCGGCGGCAACATGAATGGCTACAGTGAACTGCTGGTGGCGAGGGCCATCGCGAAAGGCGAGAAAGTTGGTCCGTGGATCGATGCGACCGCGCCGTATCTCGAAGGCCCCGGCATGAACTTCAGTCAGGTGCGCCTGCTCACCGATTCTGCCGATGCCCGCAAACATGTGGAGTACTGGGCCGATCAGGGCGCCACGTCGTTCAAGGCCTACATGAACATTACGCGCGACGAGTTACGCGCGGCGACGCGGGCGGCGCATGCGCGCGGCCTCAAGGTTACCGGTCACCTGTGTTCCGTCACCTACCGCGAGGCCGCCGACGCCGGCATCGACGATCTTGAGCACGGTTTTTTCGCGATGAACGATTTCGTGCCCAACAAACCGCTCGATCGCTGTGTGTCACGCGGCGGCGCCGCGCAGGCCACCATGGCGGCGCTCGACCCGGCGTCGGCCGAGGTGCAGTCGCTGTTCAAGTACCTCATCGATCGCAAGGTCACGGTCACGTCTACGCTCACGATTTTCGAGACATTTACTCCCGGTCGGCCACTGCCTCCGGGGCTTGACGTGCTGCTTCCGCAATTGCGCGAACAATTCGAGCAACGGTTCGCGGTGACCGCCAAAGCCACGCAATCACCGTACACCTCCGCGTTTCCGAAGGGCATGGCCATGGAGCGTGCATTCGTGAAGGCCGGCGGGACACTGGTGGTTGGCACCGACCCCACCGGTGGGGGCGGTGTGATCCCGGGCTACTCGAACCAACGCGCCCTGGAACTGCTGGTCGAGGCCGGCTTCACCTCGCTCGAAGCCATTCGAATCGGTACGCTCAACGGTGCCATGTACCTTGGGCGCGGTGCCGTGGTTGGGTCAATCGAAGTCGGGAAACAGGCCGATCTTGTCGTCCTTGCCGGCAACCCCGCGGCCCAGATCGGGGACATCCGCAAGGTGCATATGGTCTTCAAGCAGGGAGTCGGATACGATCCGGCCGCCATCGTGGAATCGGTTCGCGGGAAGGTGGGGCTCTGGTAGCGCGGTCAGACGGTGGCCGGTATTTTCGCATTCCAACACACCAGTGAGTCTCCCGATGATCCTGCGCAGCCCCCATCCCGATATCGCGATCCCTGACGTGCCGCTCGTGCCGTTTGTCTTCCGGCGCGCGGCCGAATTCGGCGACAAAATGGCGATCGTCTGCGCCGTCACGGGACGGTCGTACACCTACGCCGGATTGGCGAAAGCCATCGCCCAGGTTGGTGCGGGGCTGGCCGCACGCGGTGTGAAGAAGGGCGATGTGGTTGGTCTGGTGAGCCCGAATACACCCGACTTCGCCGTGGTGTTCTACGCGATCGTATCCATCGGCGCGATCTGTTCGACGGTGAATCCTATCGCCACGGCGGAAGAGATTGGCGCGCAATTCGCCGACTCGGAAGCCATCATGCTGTTCACGGTGCCCGAACTGTACGACAAGTGCGAGGCGGCGTCGCGGCTGGCCAGCATGGTGCGCGAGATCGTGGTGTTTGGCGAGCACGAGAACGCCGTGTCGTATGCCGAGCTCTTTACGCACGGCGACACACCGCCTTCGGTTGACATCGATCCCGCCAACGATGTGTGTGCACTGCCGTATTCGAGTGGCACGTCAGGCATCCCCAAAGGTGTCATGCTGACGCACCGGAACATCGTGGCCAACCTCTGCCAGATGCGTTCACCGGCGACAATGGTTGGCGTAAACGATCGCATTATCGGCGTGCTGCCGTTCTTTCACATCTACGGCATGGTCGTGATCATGGGGGCGGCACTGGTGGAGGGTGCCACGATCGTCTCCATGCCGCGCTTCGAATTGGAAGCATTCCTGAAAACCTTGCAGGACTATCGGATCACCTACGCGAATGTGGTGCCGCCCATCCTGCTTGCACTCGCCAAGCATCCGTCGGTGGCCAACTACGATCTGAGCGCCCTGCACACCTTGTTCAGCGGCGCAGCGCCACTGGGCGGCGACTTGTCGAACGCGGTGACGGCGCGACTGGGCGCCCGCGTGCGACAGGGATACGGACTCACCGAAACGAGCCCGGTCACGCACTTCCATCCACTCGACAGCGAGGTGGTGGTGCCCTCGTCAGTCGGGCCGATGCTGCCCAATACCACCTGTCGCATTGTAGACCCGCTCACCGAACAGGACGTACCCACGGGCGAGCGCGGCGAGCTCTGGATACATGGTCCGCAGGTCATGAAGGGGTATTTCAACAAACCGGAAGCCACCGCTGCGTGTTTGAGTGCCGACGGTTGGTTTCGCACCGGCGACGTGGCGATCGTTGACGAACGTGGATGGTTTGCCATTGTGGATCGGGTGAAGGAGCTCATCAAGTACAAGGGCCTGCAAGTTGCACCAGCCGAACTGGAAGCAGTGCTGTTGTCGAACCCGGCCATTGCCGACGCGGCAGTTATTCCTGTACCCGACGATGAAGCCGGTGAAGTGCCAAAGGCGTTCGTGGTTGCCCGTGGTGCGTTGACGGTCGAAGAGGTGATGGCCTATGTGGCCGAACGGGTGTCGCCGTACAAGAAGATTCGTGTGGTGGAATTCGTGGACAGCATCCCGAAATCACCGTCGGGAAAAATTCTACGGCGATTGCTGGTCGAGAAGGAGCGCCTGGCAGCGTCCCAGCGTCCCTGAAATTTCCTTTTCAACTGATCAACATGTCTTCTGCACGACTTGGTATCGGATTCATTGGCTCCGGCTTCAACGCGCGTTTCCACATGCAGGGGCTGCGCTTTGTGCGCGATGCCGATGTGTTGGGCGTGTGGAGTCCCAACGCGAAGAACGCGGCGTCGGCTGCCAGATACGCGCGCGAGCTTGAAGTGGGCGCGTGCAAAGCGTACAAGTCCATCACGGACATGGTGGCCGATCCAGCCATCGACGCGATCTGGTTGAATGGACCCAATCAGGCGCGCATCGAGAATGTGCAGGAAGTCTGCGAGGCGGTAACGAGCGGGAAGGGGACACTCAAGGGCATCGCCTGCGAGAAGCCGCTGGCGCGCTCGGTCGCCGAAGCGAAAGAAGTGCTGCGTATGGTGGAAAAGGCCGGCATCATGCACGGCTATCTCGAGAATCAGTACTTCGCGCCGCAAGTGAGTGTCGGCCACAATCTCATCTGGCGCCGAGGCGCCGCGTCCACGGGTCGTCCGTATCTGGCGCGCGCGGCCGAAGAACACAGCGGCCCGCACATGCCATGGTTCTGGAATGGCGCGCAGCAAGGTGGCGGTGTGCTCAACGACATGATGTGCCACTCGATGCTGGTCGTGCGCCAACTGCTCACGCCGCCGGGAGAGCCGCTGTCCACGCTCGTGCCCAAGCGCGTCACCGGACACATCGCGTCACTCAAGTTCACGCGTAAGGAGTACGCGGCGCAGCTCAAGAAAACGATGGGTGTGGACTATCTCACGTCACCCTCCGAAGACTTCGCCAGCGTGAACATCGAGTTCGAAGCGCCCGATGGCCGAATCGCAATTGGAGAAGCGACAACCAGCTGGAGCTTTGTCGGGCCAGGCTTGCGGTTGTCAGCCGAGCTGCTGGGCCCCGAGTACTCGATGAAGTGGAACAGCCTGGAATCGGGCCTCGATCTGTTTTTTTCGCGCGCCGTGAAGGGCAAGTCTGGCGAGGATATCGTTGAAAAGCAGAACGCCGAGGTGGGGCAGATGCCGGTGGTAGTGAACGAGGCAATTGCCTACGGATACGAAGCGGAAGACCGGCACTTCGTGCGCGCATTTCTCGGTAAGGAGAAGCCGCTGCTCACGTTCCACGATGGGCTGGATGTGGTGCGACTGCTCATGACCGCGTACCTGAGCGCCGAGCAAGGGAAGACGCTGGAATTTCCGCCGCGTGGCATCGACAGGTTTGTGCCGCAGGTGGCGCAAGGGACGTGGAAGCCGCGATAGATACTTACTGGAGTCCGAGCGCGATACTGATCGAGCCGCTTCCGAGCGTGTAGTAGCGGCTCTTGCCCTCGGTGCGCGTCGGCATCACGACGCCGACATCGGCCAGTCGCGATATCAGTTTGCTGGCGCCGCCTTGGGTC
Source organism: Gemmatimonadaceae bacterium (assembly GCA_031419135.1). GTDB lineage: Bacteria > Gemmatimonadota > Gemmatimonadetes > Gemmatimonadales > Gemmatimonadaceae > Gemmatimonas. Next base: position 558 of record JANOKE010000376.1, on the reverse strand, counting down.
ATCTTGCAGCGGTGCTGAACATCAAGTACGCGGAACTCGGCGTCATACGGCTGTCCCGCCATGAACTCGTGCAAACGCATCGCATCGTTTTCGCCGATCCTGCGCGATAGTTCCGCGCGCTCCTGCGGCTCAATCGTCGTGATGACGTCGGCGAGGCGCATGGGCTGACCGGGGTGCACGGGCGCCCACGCCCGCACCGCCGCGCCGAGCATGGCAAAGAATCCGCGCAATTCGCCGTGGAAGCGCGCGTACAACCGGACCGCATCGTCCACAGCGATGGGGTGATTGGGATGCATGCCAAGTTGGAGGTGCGTGTAGCGTCGACAGAGCAATTCGGCCACCTCGTCGGCGCGCAGCGCTCCCAACGTGACCGGCGGATCGATGAACTGCGACACCTGATCGTGCGCGCGAAACAGGCGCTGTTCGATGTCGGTGGTGCCGACGAACAGCCAGTGTGCATGATCGAACACGAACGCATCCCGCAAACTGTGAATCAGATTCGCGGCGGCCGTCGCGTCGTCGGCGCTCAAACCCTCAAGATTGTTCACATGGATGAGG